>JAYUVJ010000591.1:0-2456 GCA_043754155.1 Acidimicrobiia bacterium | reverse complement strand
ACCACGCCCACCACTTTGGATTCGGCGTAATAGGCAACCTTCACACTTACGGCGCCGTAGAACTCCGATCGAGGTGGTGCGGCCAGGCGGTCAGCGACTTCCTTTTGCACCATTACGAGCATTCGGGTGATTTGTGGGACGTCGTCGAGTAGGTCACAAATCAGCGGGGTGGCGACGTTGTACGGCAAGTTTGCTACGAGCACATACGGTCCGTCTTCGGGAGGGAGAAGCGCGTGCCAATCAAGTTCCATGGCGTCGGCATGCACGATCGTCACATTACTAAGTGAACCTACATTTGTTCGAAGCTCGTCGATCAGCCACTTGTCGATCTCAATAGCAATGATGGATGCACCAGTTTCGGCCAATGCCATCGTGAGCGAACCGAGCCCGGCACCAATCTCGACGACCTTGGTATAGGCCGTGACATCTGCCAATCGAGCGATCCTCCGCACAGTGTTGGGATCTACAACGAAGTTCTGCCCGAGGGAGCGAGAAGGGTGCCCGCCACTTCTCTCAAAGTACGCGGCAACTTCCTTACGAGTAAGCGTCACCGTGTACTGGCTTGCATTTGGGGCGTCACGAAAGGTCTCTTGATCTGGTTCATACGCAGAAGATACGCCACCCGACACACGACTCGAACCGACTCGCTTCCCTGAAGACTTTCTTCTAACGGTCTCGCCGCACGGGTAATTTTCTGGCGAACTAGTGATTCGACCATAAAGAGGCGCGGTTTCGGCCAGAACACGTCGACCTCCGTTCTTAAAGAGAACAGGCAGGCTTCTTGGGCCAAACGACTCATTTTCACAGGTTCTTTTATCTGTTGACTTCACCAAAGAAGGAAACAAGCCGATGGGAATAGTCACTAACTCCTATAGGCAAGGGTCCCCGATGAACATGGAAAGCAACAGGATTGCAGAAGTCTGCCGGGCAAAAACAATCTCAAAGAAGCGCGCAATTCAGAGAACCGCAGCAGTCGGCTTCGGCGCGATTGCATCGATTTCAGGCGCGTTTGCACTGAACGATAACGCACACGCAGCTCGACCAGAAGGTTCAAACCCAGCGATCCAGGGTACTTCCATCACGATCGCCGAAACCAGATCCACGGTTACAAACTCCGGCGTCAGCGCCTCAGTGACGTTCTCTGTTTCGGCCAATGTACGCCCCAAGGACGAACAGTACGTGTGGGTGAGGAACTCATGCACCATTGCTGGCCAAGTGGTGTCGCTTGAGTATCAGCCGGTCGAGAACAGTCTCAGTCGACCATTTAGTTTGGCTTATGCACCAAGTGGCACCGAGTGTACAGCCGGCGTTTTCGTTTGGCCGAACACGGCCTCGACCCTTGACGGCGGATCAATGGTTTACCGGGCTCCTTAATTCGAACGCGACAGAGGACCCGGTTTCAAAAACCGGGCCCTCGGTACATCGTTCTGCTTCATCCCGAACGCTCAGAAGGAGAGGACCTGTCTACTGGCTCAAAGAGCCATCGGGCTAGGCAATGAAGTCCCAGAAGGAAAGGTTGGCAATAGCCCTCGAATTCTTGGAATCAGCCGAGGTTCCGGGCGTGAACAACCCATTGTCCCCAGCCTCATTGAACGAAGCTGCTTGTGACTGTGCTGTTTTTATGGCGTTGATGTCCACGCCGCACAACGCAGTTTCCCATGCTGCGAACGATCCGCTGCTCGGGCTGGAGCCAAAAGCCGAGGCGTTTAGTTCGGCAGCGATGAGCTGCTGCAACAAGGTCATTCTTGCTTGATCAAGAGGCGAGCGTTTCGCACCGGTCGACTTCTTGGCAATGTTGCTCCAGAAAGAAGCCGTTACTTTGCCCAACGTATCGAGGTCCCGTCCACAAATCAGCTGGTCACCTATTGACGGAACTGCGGCAACGCCCGGGAAAGTGTGACCGAATGCGGTCCCTCCAAACCAGGCGATATTGGCTAATGGTGAGTGTGTAGACCAGAAGCCCTGCGTACGAGTCGTCCCTTGACCGGTATTCTCAAAGACGCACGTCACTGTGTCGCCAATCTTGAGCGTAATGGTTGCTGTCTGTGTAGCCAGACTTCCAGAGCCCGAACTTCCCGAACCTCCCGTCACGGTGCAGGCGGTTGGAGTATTGGGATTCGTCGATCCACCGATCCCGGTGAGGACCCAGCCTGATGTGACCAGTTCCTTCACGGTGTAGGTGCCAGCGTTGAGGGTCTGAGTGTTGGATTGCCCATCTGTCAACGCGAAGCCCACGTAAGGCGCCACGGTTGTCTCGAAGGTAAAGCTCGCCGAACTACCGGCAGGCTTGGTCACCTTCTTAATAATGATCTTGCCCGGCTGATCATCATTAGTGACCGTGCAGGTAGTGAGCGTCGCTCGAACGATCGTTCCAGAACAATCAGCGCCGAACGACGACAGGTATCCCGATGGAACAACTGGTTCGGTCACGCTGTAGGCGCCTGGAACTACCTTCA
>JAYUVJ010000590.1:0-3539 GCA_043754155.1 Acidimicrobiia bacterium | reverse complement strand
GTCAAAACCTCCGAAGGAAACGAACTCACGGTCACCGTCGACATAGCTGGCGCACCAATGCATGCGCGCATATGGAAAGCCAAAGTGGGCCGGATCAACCTATACCTCCTCGATGCCGACATTGACGCCAACGACGCCGACACCCGTGCAGTGACAGATCGACTTTACGGGGGCGGCGAAGAGAAACGCATTCGTCAAGAAATCCTGCTGGGCATTGGCGGAGTTCGAGTGCTTCAAGCATTGGGCATTCCCACTCAGGTTTTTCATACCAACGAGGGCCACGCTGGATTCCTAGGACTCGAGCGCATCCGTCAATACATGACCGGTAATGGTCTCAGCCTGGCCGAGGCCATGGAAGCATCACGGGCTGGTTGCATATTCACTACTCATACCCCCGTACCCGCTGGCATAGATCGATTCCCACGCGCGCTTATGGAAAAGTATTTTGGTAAGTGGGCAGCTGAAGTTGGCATCACCTTCGATGAGTTCATGAACATTGGCCACGAACCCGGCTCAGGAAACGACGCACCGTTCAACATGGCCGTGATGGGTCTACGTCTTGCCGGTCAGGCCAACGGTGTTTCCAAACTGCACGGCGCAGTGAGCCGTGAAATGTTCGCCAATTTGTGGCCCGGCGTTCCGGTTTCAGAGGTGCCAATCGGTGCGGTAACCAACGGGGTGCACGCCCGCACTTGGACCTCCAATGAAATGGGCGAACTATTCCAACGTTACGTACTTCCCGAATGGCCCGATGCCGGTCCTGATCGCTGGGAACGCATTCATGACTGTCCCGATGATGTGTTGTGGCGTGTCCGTGAAGAAACCCGTTCACGTTTAGTCAGTTTCGTGCGTCAATCGTTGCGCACTGCCGCCGAAGGCCGAGGACTCACTGGCGCCGATTTGTCCTGGACCGACCGAGCACTGGATCCAAGCGTTCTTACTATTGGCTTCAGCCGACGGTTCGCTACCTACAAGCGCTCCGCTCTCCTGTTGAGCGATCCAGAGCGTCTGAAGGCATTGCTTCTTCATCCCGATCGGCCTATGCAGTTTGTCTTCGCTGGAAAGGCTCACCCGGCCGATGCGTTGGGCAAAGAACTCATCAAGCAAATCATTCAGTTCTCGCTTGATCCAGCCATTCGCCATCGTTTTGCCTTCATAGAAAATTACGATATCGGTGTAGCTCGCATGCTCTACCAGGGCTCCGATGTGTGGCTGAACAACCCCCGTAGACCCATGGAAGCCTGCGGCACATCGGGTGAAAAAGCGACACTAAATGGTTCATTGAATTTGAGCATTCTCGATGGCTGGTGGGACGAAATGTACCAACCCGCCACCGCCTCAAACCAATCAAATGGTTGGGCCATCCCCAGCGCCACCATCGGCACCGACGAAGAAAAGGACCAAGCGGAGGCCAACGCCCTGTTTGAGTTGCTTGAGCGCGAAGTTGCCCCGTTGTTCTATGACCGCCCTGAATCCGCAGCATGGAGTGGCACGTCACAAACGATTGTGCCAAAGCGTTGGGTATCCCGCATGAAGCATTCCTTGGCCACCTTGGGCCACGATGTGCAGGCGTCACGCATGGTCCGCGATTACACCACCACTCTCTATGAGCCCGCTGCCCGCCGCGCCGACGCCGTTGTAGGCAAAGGCCTCGACGCTGCCAAAGCTTTATCCGCATGGAAGACTCACGTAAGCGTGGCATGGGCCGGAGTAAAGGTTGAATCCGTACATGGCGAAGGCCCTGAAGTGGCCGACGTTGATTCAACCAGAATCATTCGTGCACATATTAACCTCGGCGTGTTGGGCGCTTCGGATGTCCAAGTACACCTTTTGCATGGCTCAGTTGGTCTCAACGACGAACTGGAAAACCCCGCCGTAACCATCATGAGCCAAGACCCCAACGGCAGCTTCGCCGCATCACTGCAATCCAACAAAGCTGGCCGCTACGGCTACACCGTCCGAGTTATTCCTCATCACTCATCATTGGGCAGCTGGGCCGAAGTAGGAACTTTCACCGTCGCCTAAAGCTTCACAATTCCCCACGTTGAGCGCAAGCCGTTGAGATTCCCCTGGCGAAAGCGAGGGGAATTGCTTTTTCTTCCCCTTACACAGTCTCGACGCACAAATCGAACGGAGCGAAAGCCCAGCAATCCCAACCAGTGCGACGTTACGTGGAAGCAATCGGCACGCACCTCGAAATCACCGCCGTGTTCGACGCCGTCAACTCCAACCCAGATGTGTCCTCTTCATGATGTTCCCTTGGAAGGTCTGGCCGTGAGTTCGGCGAGCGCCGAGGTTGCGGGAATCAGTAATCGATACAACGGTTTCACTGTCCAACTTGGAAAGCGAGGGTGGCGTTCTTCGAACGCAACCCGTCCACGCAGGTGTTCTTTTCCAAGCGATCGGGGAAGTGTGGAGGAGAACTCGAGATCAGCGAGATGCTTCACGCTCTTGTATCCGTAGTGTTCTGGAGCGACAAGACGAAAAGGTCCACCGTTTGAACTATCGAGTCGCCTCCCATCCTGTGCGACCGCCAGGAACACGTCGCCGCGAAACACATCGTCGGCGACAAAGTGAGCGCGTCGTCGATCGAGTGCACGACCAAAGACGAATGCAGCAAGTGGGTTGGAAACACCTATCGATTCGAAGAGGCGCTGCAGGGGCACGCCTGTCCAACCCACACCTCGCACCGACCACGTAGTGACGCAATGGAAATCCGTTGTGCGTTCCTCGAAGCCGACACTTCGAAGCTCCTCGTAGTTGAACGTCGCCAGCGTGTTTCCGCGGTGAGTGATCGTGATTCGCTGGTCGACGGGTTCAACGGGGGGAGGTTGATGTGGTCGATCACCGAATCGAGGCATGGTGAGCAGCAAGCGTTGTCCGGGCGGAAGCCCGCTGGTCCTTCTTGGCCACACAAACTTCATTGCGGTTCTCGTTTTGATCGAAAAGTTTGAGCCGGGGTTGACGCTGGACTACGCGGATGCACGATCTGGATAGGTGACAGGAGGAGCGGGATGCAGAGCGGTGATCGCGGAAAGGCAGCGACGCCGATGGCGCAGGAAACTAAAAGGTAGGAGCCGATGATTTCAAGGATCGAGTGGTCGCCGGTTGTCACTGCGTGAACGGCTATGTGGCCGATTCCCATCAGGAGCGGCTCCGCGATGAGGAACCAAAACGCTGTGCGTCGAACTTCGGGCTCCTCGTACTTGCCAACGAAGCCCTCTGACAAAGTCGCCGCCAACCGGCGCTGAACCGAATCGCACCAAAGACGAGGTGAATGGCCCCGAGCGTGAAGAGCGCCCACGCAACGACGATCATGGGGTCGCCTCCAAACGATTAGCTACGACACGATTGGCTTCGTTCGCCACGTTCGTATTCCAACTCTTCCCGATGCGCTTTAGGAATGCTGGGTACACGACCAGGTGCCGGAACGGCGCGATTGCATGCATGTACAGGCGGCTACCCCAGCCGCGATGTTTGACGTAGACGCCCATTTGGCCGCGGTACTGGCCGTTGGGCTGCGCGACCCAACCGAGATG
>JAYUVJ010000589.1:0-3927 GCA_043754155.1 Acidimicrobiia bacterium | reverse complement strand
TCGTGACGCGTTGCAGCACCCCAACCTATTTTCCAATCGTGCCGTTTCACCGCTTGATCCAGAACCTGGATATTTGTGGATTCCAGAGATGCTCGATGCGCCCGAACACACGAAGTGGCGGCAGCTGCTCGCTCCACATTTCACTCCAGCGGCGAGTGAGCGAATGGAAGAGCAAATTCGCAGACGGTGTGTCGAAATGATTGAGCCGCTTGTCGGTCGCACCACGGTCGACTTTATGAGTGATTTTGCCTACAAGTTCCCTGCCACGATCTTCATGGAACTCTTTGGCTTGCCCGTAGACGACCTCGACATGTTCATGGGATGGGAACACAAGATTCTTCACGGTTCACCAGAAACCGATCCTGATCGCAGCATCGCTGGCGGGGCAATGATGGATGTAATGGGCTACTTCGCCCAATTGATGGCAGAGAAGGCCACGAATCCGGGAGATGATCTTCTCACCAAGGCCATGGATTGGAAGATCGACGGTGAGGCGATACCTCAAGATCAAATGTTGGCGTTCTGTCTTTTGATGTTCATGGCCGGTCTCGATACGGTCACCACGCAGCTGTCCTATTCGTTCCTTCATCTGGCCACCCACCCCGCAGACCGTGAGCGAATCGTGAATGAGCCATTAATCATTCCGATGGCCAGTGAAGAAATGCTACGGGCGTATGCCTTTGTTGCACCTGGACGTACCGCTACCCAGGACATGGAATTTCACGGTGTCGACTTTAAAAAGGGCGAAATGGTTTGGCTGCCCCTCTGTGGAGCTACCCGGGATCCAAACGCGTTCCCCAATGCCGATTCCGTCGATTTCGATCGAGCTGAAAACAATCACATCGCCTTTGGCCTCGGCCCACACCGTTGCTTAGGTTCGCATTTGGCTCGACGGGAACTTCGGATCGCCCTCGAAGAATGGCATGCCCGTATACCGGTCTATTCACTCGATGAGAGTGTTCACATTCCCGAGCACGGTGGAATGTTTGGCCTCGACGCGCTCTCACTCATCATTGGTTAGTCCTTTCCAAGACGCACGCAGCGCTCCGAGGGCCGGTGCAGAGGGGAAATAGTTGACCTAATTGGAGCGATGGCGGTTGGCGAGACGTTTCGTAAAGTATGCGCACGTTTCTTCCTATTTGTTTCGTTTCGCCTTGGAGTTGCACATGTCAGAAATTAAGGTCGGGTTCATTGGAGCCGGACAAATGGGCAGACCAATGATCGATCGATTGTCTGCTGCAGGCTTCGCTATGCAGGTGTTCGCTCGTCGGGCGGAGCTACAACAAGAACTGAGGGCCGCCGGCATTGGTGTGGGGGAGTCTGCGGCTCAGGTAGGTGCTAGCGCCGATGTGCTGATTGTGTGCCTGTTCAGCGATGCGCAGTTACGTGAGGTGATGTTCGACAACGGCCTCCTAGCGGCTATGCGCCCAGGTTCGGTGGTGGTGAGCCATGTGACGGGCAGTCCCGATCTGAGCTTCGAGCTTCAAGAAGCGGCACCCCAGGGAGTGGCCATCCTCGACGTGCCGGTCAGTGGCACTGCCGATCACATCCGAAGGGGTGAACTCACCATCTTGGTTGGAGGCGAGATGGCCCCGTTGGAGACAGCTCGACCGGCGCTGGCCAGTTATGGCAATCCAATCCTTCACGTGGGAGGTCTGGGAGATGGACAACGAATGAAATTGGTGAACAACCTACTGTTTACGGTGCATCTCCGGGTAGGCCTCGAAGCTGCGGCCCTGGCCAATTCACTTGGAATATCTTCACCTGATTTCGCTCGTGTTATCTCAGCGTGCAGCGGTGACAGTTTTGCTGTTCGGTTGTTTAACGATGCGGAGCCACAAGCAATGGCAGAGGGCGCCCGGCACTTCCTGGTGAAGGACGTCAACGCAATCGAGGAGCTGGCTCAAGCGCAAGGTCTCGATTTGGGACTGCTGGGCGATCTTGCCGGTTGGGTGTTTGAGTAGGCCAGACCAGGCTCAGGATCTCTGCGGAGCGTGCCTAGTCTGTCCAGGCTTTGCCGGAGGAGCACCGAAGCGGTTCTTCAACTGCAGCTCTGGCGGTTTTCTGAACTTGACGATAGTGTCAGATCCATCGGAGCGAGCCACGTCGCTGCCGTCTCGAGACGTTTTGAAACGGGCCCGAGTGATGAGTGAGGAAACTTATGACTGACGTAGCAAAACAACTCGGTGAAGTTCGCATGCTGATCGACGGAAAACTTGTTGAAGCAATTTCGGGAAAGCGCTTTCAAAACATCAACCCAGCCAACGAGGAAGTGCTCGGCGAGGTCGCGGATGGTGGCGTCGAAGATATGCAGTTGGCGATCGCTGCGGCACGGCGCGCCTTCGATACAACCGACTGGTCAACCAATCACGCTTTCCGCAAGAAGTGTCTTATGCAGCTTCACGACGCCATAGTGGCCGATGGGGAAGCGCTTCGAGAAGAGCTCATTGCCGAGGTTGGAAGCCCGCGAATGCTCACCTATATGGCGCAGTTCGACATGCCTCTGGCCGACGGAATCAAGTATCCAGCAAACCTGATCGATACGTTCCCGTGGGATAAGGATCTGGGCGAAGCAGCCATGATGGGGATGACCAGTCGTCGCGCTATTTACAAAGAGGCGATCGGCGTTATTGGTGCGATCGTGCCCTGGAATTACCCGTTCGAAGTGACAGTCAACAAGCTTGCGCAGATCCTCGCCACGGGCAATACCACGGTGTTGAAACCAGCACCCGATACTCCATGGAATGCCACACGTCTCGGGCGGCTGATTGCCGAACACACCGATATTCCTGCCGGCGTGGTCAACGTGGTGACGTCATCTGATCATCTCGTGGGTGAGGAACTAACCCTTTCACCCGACGTTGACATGATCTCGTTCACCGGTTCAACCGTGACGGGCAAGCGCATCATGGAAAAGGGCGCAGCCACGCTTAAGAAGGTGTTCCTTGAACTCGGCGGGAAATCGGCAATGATCGTGCTCGACGATGCAAACTTCCCGGCCGTGGTGCCCATGGGCTCAATCGTATGTATGCATGCTGGTCAAGGTTGCGCCATGCAAACCCGCATGCTGCTTCCCCGCTCACGGTATCAGGAGGGTGTCGACCTCATTCTTGCCGGAATGTCCCAATTCCCTTGGGGGGATCCACAAGATCCGGGCAACATGATGGGCCCGTTGGTAAGTGAGAAGCAAATGAATCGTGTGCTCGCATACATTGCTAAGGGGCAAGAAGAAGGGGCCAAACTCCTTCTCGGTGGTAAGCGCCCAGAGAAATTCCCCAAAGGCTGGTATGTGGAGCCAACGCTGTTTGTGGACGTTGACAATTCCATGACTATTGCGCAGGAGGAAATCTTCGGTCCTGTACTTTGCGTGATTCCTTACGACGACGATGACGATGCGGTGCGTATCGCCAACGAGAGCAACTACGGTCTTTCTGGTGGAGTGTTCTCGGCTTCCGAGGAGCGAGCTACCGCAATTGCTCGTCGGATCCGTACAGGTTCGATCAGTGTCAACGGCGGCTCCTGGTACGCAGCCGATATGCCTTACGGCGGCTACAAGAACAGCGGCATCGGTCGACAAAATGGTGTTGAAGGTTTCGAGCAATACCTCGAAACGAAGATCATCGCCTGGCCAGCGGCCTAGATCACTCACCTCGCTCGTAACTGCCTTATGGATTCTGTAAATTCTGATGCAAGTTCTGTCGTGGGCTCTAAGTCAACACTGGAGCCAGCGCAGCTTGAGGGATTGCGCCAAGCAGTTTCCGAGGCGGTCGTTGGTAGGGAGAGAGAACAACGCTTAGTAATTGCTGCCCTTGCTGCCGGGCGTGACCTTCTTCTTGAAGGTCCGCCCGGCACTTCCAAGACCACGTTGCTTCGTTCGATCACCACAGCGTTTGGTGTGCCGCTAGTCTTCGTTGAAGGGAACGATGA
>JAYUVJ010000588.1:0-4120 GCA_043754155.1 Acidimicrobiia bacterium | reverse complement strand
CCGCTTGAGAACCTCCTAATGCCAGGCGCTGGGCAGTAGGTGTCCTCAAAGGCGAAGGGAGCGGCGTGACCCCACCATCCCGTTAGTGGTTGCCGGGCCTGCTCCTGATGGCGAGTAGCTACGTAGATGAACCCAGGAGCTCCTGGGCCGCCGTTGAGGTACTTGTAGGTGCAGCCGATGGCGAAATCAGCATTGGATGCATCAAGGGCGACGGGAATCGCACCAGCGCTATGACTCAGATCCCAAATAGTAAGCACACCTTTGGATTGGGCGAGGGCGGTAAGTGAAGCCATGTCATGTATTCGACCGCTACGGAAATCGACGTGGTTGATCAGGATGGCGGCAATATTGGCTGCCTCAGGTGAGTCCAACCGTTGGGCTACCTCGTCGACATCTCGGGCCACGACGAACTGGCAATCGCGTCGTTGATCTACCGCCGATTGCGCTACGTAGAGATCCGACGGAAACGATGTGGCATCAGCCAAAACCACCGTACGCTGCGGGGCAATGTCCATGGCAGCGTGGATGACCTTGAACACGTTGATGGAAATGGAATCGCCAATCAGCACCTGGCCGGGTGCCGCGCCGAGGAGCGGAGCCAGCTTCTCCCCAACGGCAAGGGGCTTGTCGAACCATCCATGGTCATTCCAGCTACGAACCAAGCTCTGTCCCCACTCAACCTCAGTTACTCGAGCAACCGCTTCCGTGGCCGCCTTGGGTAGCGCTCCAAGGGAGTTGCCATCAAGGTACACAACTGATTCCGGAAGCACGAATTCGCGCGCAAACTGCGCGAGTGGATCAACAGAGTCAAGCTCCGCCGCTCTCGCTAACAGCCCGGGAAACGCTTGTGCCTCAGGAGCTTTTTGGGCGGACGCCGACGGGGTTGAGGTTGTATTCAAGTCCATACTTTAGGTTCGAAGAAGACTTCGGTTCAGTTGAGGCAGGGTTGAAACGTTCCTTGGCAACGCTAAACCTTGGCCGGAGGCCGAACAGCCAGCGAATGGCTTGAACTTGTACCGAAAGGTCATTCGCAACGATCTCTTTGCACAGGTTTGAACCTCAACAAGGCGCTACTGCCGTCAATCACGTCGATCACGTCGATCACAACATCACGTCAACCCAGCCCTGCAATGGGCGAAGCCCGCGAACGAAATCGTTGCGGGCCCCGTAACCAGAAAAGTTTTTCAAGAGCCGGCGGAACTGGCATGGCCAGCGCCCCGGGTTTATCGGGAGATCAAGATACGATCAGAGCGCGTTCGCGGAAGTAACCGTGCCGTGTATTCGGTGAAATTCCGCGTGGGTGCTGTAGATCGGGTTGAAAACACGGCAAAGTAACTTCCGCGTCTCTGAACTAGATACCGATGCGCTGAGCGAGCTGCTCGCGGTGATACGTGGGGTCGCCCAGGAGAAGTTCCGAGGATTTGGCCCGCTTGAAGTAGAGGTGGGCATCGTGTTCCCAGGTGAATCCGATGCCACCGTGGATTTGGATGTTTTCGGCCGAAGCGTGAAAGTACGCCTCGGAGCAGTAAGCCTTGGCCAGCGAGGCAACAACCGGCAGTTCGTCGTTGTCTTCGGCGGCGGCCCAACCTGCGTAGTAGGCGGCAGATTTGGCGGATTCAACTTCGAGAAGCATGTCGGCACACTTGTGCTTGATGGCCTGGAATGAACCGATTGGGCGGCCAAACTGCACACGAACTTTGGCGTAATCAACGGCCATGTCGAGACACTTCTGGGCACCGCCAACTTGCTCGGCAGCCAAAGCAACTGCTGCTTTGTCAAGCATCTTGGTTAGGTAGTCCCAGCCCTTGCCCTCTTCGCCCCACAGGTATCCATCGGCGTTGTCGAAGGTGATCTTGGCTTGTTTGCGGGTTTGATCCATGGTGGACAATGACGTGCGGGTAACTCCGGCAGCATCCCCCTTGACGCCGAACAGTGAAACGCCCTTGTCTGTGAGTGCGGCAACGATCAGCGACTCGGCCGAAGCACCGTCGATAACGAACATTTTCTCGCCGGAGATCTTGTAAACGTCGCCTGATTTTGTCGCGGTAGCGGCAATGCCGTCGGCGGTCCACTTGCCGTTGGCTTCCGTGAAGGCGACGGTTGCGGTGCCTCCGCCAGCGATGGATTGGAGCAACCACTCTGGGCCCTGTCCGCCGACGATCATGGCCAAGTTGGCGGCTAGCGCGACGGTAGAGAAGAACGGGGTGCAAATTAGGTTGCGGCCCATTTCTTCGAGGATCACGATGAGTTCGACATAGCCGTAGCCCGATCCGCCCTGGGCTTCAGGAATGATGAGGCCTTGCAGACCGAGTTGTTCGGCCATTTGCTTCCACACCTCTGGGTCATAGCCCAGTTCGGTTTCCATTAAGCGACGAACCTCGGTGATCGGGGATTTTTCGTCGAGAAAACGGCGGACTGATTTACGGAGCTCTTCCTGCTCCTCGCTGAAGGCGAAGTTCACGGGTGATTCCTTTGGAACGTGTGTGGGGTGGTTAAGGAATTGGTTTCGCACTGCAGAAGCCGTGCAGCGGTAAAGCTAAGGCAAAACCGACGACTCATTCTTACTAGACCGCATGGTCAAGAAGAAATCGAGAACGGGTTTTTTGCATTTCCCGTTTTCCCCGTGTTTTAAAACGCGAGCAGTTGTTTGGGATGGCGAGGGGCCGTAGCCTTAGCGCATGCCCAACCCGGTCGCTCCCTACGTTCATTATTCCGATACCCAGGTTGAAATTACGCGCACCGTTGTTGGACCCTACGACAACAATGTATTCGTGGTGCGTTGCCGAGCGACGGGCGAGGCAATGCTGGTCGACGCTGCCGATGAGCACGAGCAACTTTTGGCGCTGTGTCGCATTCTCGATGTTCGCAAGGTAGTGGAAACCCACGGCCATTGGGATCACATTCAGGCCGTTACCGAGGTCCGTAACGCCGGGTATTCCGTGGCCGTGACCGCTGCCGACGCCCACATGCTTCCTTCCTACGACGAAATCCTCGAAGACGATTCGGTGCTCCACGTTGGTCGGCTCCGCATGCATACGATCGCTACCCCAGGTCATACTCCGGGGTCAATGTGTTTCCGCATCGAGGGTTCGCCAATTCTCCTAAGTGGCGACACGCTGTTTCCAGGAGGTCCCGGCGCCACCAAGTTCGAAGGCTCAAGTTTCGAAGGAATTATCGAATCCATTGACAATCGGCTCTTCACCCTTGATGCGAACACCATAGTAATGCCAGGTCACGGGACCGACACCACCATTGCTACCGAGCGTCCGTCACTACAGTCGTGGGTCGACCGAGGCTGGTAGTTGGGGCACATATGTCCGAAGGGACGGTGTTCAGAATTCTCGGTGCATAGCGTCCAGTTCCCCACCTACCCTCTTAGGATCTATGAGCCGAAACCGTCAGAGCCAACAAAAACGAAGTGTGCGCTGATGGCTCGCAGTAGCGGTGGAGCGGGCGCCACGTTGGTGGTGAAGGACCTCACGTTGGGCCATGAACCGGTGGTGTTGGCCGAAGGCGTGTCGATGGTTTTGGCGCCGGGCACCAAGTTGGGATTGGTTGGGCCCAATGGGGCTGGCAAAACAACGTTGCTTCGAACCTTGGCGGGCCTCGTTCCTGCGTTGGGAGCCGTTACGGCGATGCCCCCTTCGGCCACGATTGGTTACCTTCCTCAAGAGGTGCAATCCGAGGCGACGCCCGATGAAACGATCCGAGGGTTTTTGCTACGTCGTACCGGCGTAGGCCCCGCTGAGCAAGCCATGGATAACTGGGCCGATCGGATGAGCCAGGGCGAAGATGGTGCCGACGTGGCCTACTCAGATGCATTGGAGCGTTGGATGGCGTTAGGTGGGGCGGATTTTGATACTCGTATTGCCACGTGTAGCGCCGAGGTGGGTTTAGCTGTTGACCCTTCGCAACCGATCGAGGCGCTGTCTGGGGGTCAGGCCGCCCGGGTGGGTTTGGTGAGTTTGTTGGCTGCTCGATTCGATGTGTTTTTGCTCGACGAGCCCACCAACAATTTGGATCTTCAGGGCTTAGCCATTCTTGAGCGGTTTGTGCGAGAACTACGCGCGCCTACGGCCATTGTCAGCCACGATCGAACGTTTCTCGAAAATACCGTGAC
>JAYUVJ010000587.1:0-2231 GCA_043754155.1 Acidimicrobiia bacterium | reverse complement strand
GCGTCCACGGCTGCAACCGGTGAGCAGCGCTCCGGTCAGGCAGGCTGCCAAAAGGCTGACGGTAGGTGGGGTTGGCATGCCCTCCGTATCCACCCAGGGCGGGGCCGCTTCCGAACTTTTCCGAAAAGAAGTTCGTATCGGCCCTTGCTATTGGTGGATATGGGTAGGTGGAGTTTTTCTGGTTCAAACGGCCTAATTTGATGAAAATGTCACTCTGGGTAACTGAATCTCTTGACATTTCTGGACTTAGCCACCATAAGTGGTCATATGTTCAGTTTGGCGATCAGTTCACATACAGAGCGTGGGATGTTGCTCGGGGTGGCGGTTTGCGGTCGTTGTTGTGCACGGCGGGCAGGGTGTCCACACCGAAGCTGACCGTCTCGTTCTTCAGGCCGCCTCTGTTGAGCGCGGTTGAGGCTGTCTGTTTCGGCCCGGTTCTTCCGGTCTTCACAAATTGCCTTCATGCTTGTGGTGTCCCACGTTTGCTTTGGAGGCCACCATGTTTTTGAAATCTTCCCGTTCTGCCCGCCTGATCGCGTGTGTGTTGCTCGCTGCGGCCACGACGTCGGCGTGTGTAGACACGTCAGAAGCGGCTACAACCAAGAAGCCGAAGAAGACAATCGCAAAGAAAAAGCCGGTCTGGCGTCCAACGACGACGACGATCAAACGCGTCACCACGACTACGAAGCCAGCCCCTACGTCAACTTCGGTTGTAGACGTTTCGGCGAAGGATCGTGTACTTACGGGTTATGAGACGTACTTCGTTGCGTTCGTTGCTGCTGCCCGTGAACCTGAAAGGGCGAAGGAGTTGCTTCCGCTAGGAATGACAGGCGATGCGTTGACTCGGCTGTTGGAGATTCGTCGTCTCGACGCGTCTGAGGGCGTGTATTGGGATGGTGCGCGCACAGACATTATCTCGGCGCCGAAGGTCGAGTCGGTGAGCGAGACCACGGCGACGCTTCGTGATTGTCAAAGTATCGGTGGTGTTGTGCGGAAGAGGTCGACCAAGGCCGTTGTGCCCGGAACGACCGAGGCGGATGTGGATGATTTCAAAGTCACGCTCGTGGTTGTCAGCGGCAAATGGTTCGTGACCTCAACAGAGCGGTTCAACGACGTAGAAGGGAGAAGCAAATGCGTTCCCGGCTCACCTTCTCCTTGACGGTCCTTCTAGTCGGGGTACTTGGATCACCAAGCGCGCAAGCGGGCTCCCGAACTCCTGACAGGCCAAACCGTGGCGGCAAGGTGACGGGCACGGCGTCGGGGAATACGGTCCGCTATGTTCGGCCTCGTCAGGCGAAGTCGACGCCGGGCGTGCGGGTGAATCCACCAACGGTGACGTGTAGGCGGTGGACGACTACAACGGTGACGGGTACTGGCGAAGGTGAAACGTTGGTGACGGTGGAGCACAAGTGGAAGCAGTGTTTTTCGATTGCGACGGGTCGGGCGACGGGGCCAGCGAGGGAGATTCCTGGTGATGGGATTCCGGGTGGTGAGGATGTGTGGACGGCGGTGGTTCCTGATCCCCAAATTTTGCGGGAGAACCAGGCAAGGTTCGTGACGCAACGTTTGGCGTGGGTGTGGTTACCGGCCGAGTATTTCCACGGTATCCGGGTCGATCTGCGGGCATCGTCGGGCGGTGTGCTTCCTGGCGCAGCCGTGGCAAGAGCCACGAATGTTGTGGTTCATCCAGGGTGGGGTGACAGCTCAAACGCCACCGATTGCACCTTAGAAGCACAGTTTCCTTATGACCGGGCAGTGTCGTATTGGGAGCAACGCTCTTGCAGTCTTTTATATATGAAGTCGTCGATTAACGAACCTGGCGGTGCATATAAAGCAACCGCAACGGTGACATGGATCGTAAGCGCGGTTATCGATGGCGAACCGGTTGACCCGGTCAGTGTAGTGACGACAGGTGAAGCGCTGTTTCGGGTTGAGGAACTCCAGGCGTTGGTGACCTGTGTCGGCGGTTCCGAGTCGTCATGCCAACCGGGTCAGGCAAGCGTAAACACAAATTCGGGCAAGACAACAAGGTAGGTGTGCGTATGAGTATGACGATGAAATCCCGTCCCACAAAATTGGTGTCTTCACCAAGGTTGAGCCATGAACCGTTTGATCCTATGGCTGCGCTGGTTGCGGGGTCTGCTTCGTTGGTTCGTTCGAAACGTAAACCGAAATTGATGATCGGTGGTGTTGGTGTGCTTTTGGTCGGGGCATTGACTGGTGCGTTGATG
>JAYUVJ010000586.1:0-5323 GCA_043754155.1 Acidimicrobiia bacterium | reverse complement strand
TAGCGCGACCCCCTCGGGGGTTCGCCGACGAAAGCATTGAATTGATTGGTCGGCAGGTTTCCTAAAACTCAACTTCTGTGAACTCATTGAGTAACTCGTTGAATGAGTTCAGCGCAGGAATTGGCCGACAACGCAGAATTTGATTTGACGAGAAATTTTTGGTCTTGAGCCATGGAATACGAGAATTAAGTTTCCAATCTGCCTTCGAATCAACGGAAATCGATCAAACACCTTAACGGATGACAGGAAGGTCCTTGACCTGAAACGGCGTTTGCTTTACCGTACGTTGCACATAAACCGAGTCCGGCAAGGGCTCTGGTTTGCAGCGCCATTAGGCGTTTGCCTTAACGAGCTTGTAGTGATAGCGTCGATAGGCCGTGCGCGCCCCTTCTCCCCTACAACCCCTTGCTTGGGCTTTCGATTCGTCGTTTGTCGCAGCAAATCAAGGTTGCAATAAGGAGATTGAGCTTGCCGGTATTCATGTTTCCCGCCGCTGCGAATCAGATGCCCGATCTTCCGATCGACGCCCGCTGACCGCTCTTCACGAGGAGTAAGGACCGCTCTTGTCCACTGCACCGTCCCGTGACCGTTTCAGCTTTGCCAACCAGGAAGAGGTTTTGCCACTGCCAGACCTCATCTCGGTTCAGAAGTCGTCGTTCCAATGGTTCCTTGATGTTGGTCTCAAAGAGACCTTCGAAGGCATCAGCCCGATCGAAGATTTCACTGGCACACTCCGTCTAGAACTCGAGTTCGACCCGGATGATATCGATTTGCGCCCGCCACCAAAGTTCAGCGTGGAAGAGTGCAAAGAGAAGGACATGACCTTCTCTGCCCCGATCTTTGTGCGCGCCCGCTTCATGAACGCCGCAACCGGCGAAATCAAAGAGCAAACCGTGTTCATGGGCGATTTCCCCATGATGACCGATAAAGGCACGTTTGTTATTAACGGCACCGAGCGCGTAGTTGTATCGCAGCTCGTCCGTTCACCAGGCGTTATTTTCGCCCCAGGCCGTGACCTCAAGACCATCGTTACCGGCACCGTGCACCCTTACCGTGGTGAGTGGATCGAGTTCGACGTTGAGCAGAAGCCAGGCAAAGACGTCACCGCTGGTGCCCGTGTAGCCCGCAAGCGTCGCTTGTCGATGTTCGTGATCCTGCGTGCCCTTGGCTACACCGAGGAGAACTACCCCGGATTCCTCGACCGCTTCGTGCGCCACTTCTCCTTCTTGGAAGCCCAATGGGAAAAAGAGCAGGGCCTGTTCACCACCCGTGAAGAGAGCCTCGTAGAGATCTACAAGAAGGCTCGTCCAGGCGAACCACCATCGGTGGAATCCGCCAAGGCGTACTTCGAAAATGCCTTCTTCAACCACAAGCGTTATGACCTCACCAAGGTTGGCCGTTACAAGCTCAACCGTAAACTGGGCGACGAAATCCAGAAGATCAATGGTCTTTTGGGTGTCGACATTGAAGTGCCACAAATTGGCCACGAAGTTCTCACACCGGCCGAGCTACTTGCTACGTGCACCTACTTGTTGCACCTGGCTGACTCCACCGAGGGTTACCGCCTTGACGACCAGGACCACTTCGCTAACCGTCGTATCCGTAGCGTTGGCGAGCTGATCCAAAACCAAGTTCGTGTCGGACTCTCCCGTATGGAGCGTGTTGTACGTGAACGTATGACCACCCAAGACGTTGAAGCCATCACGCCACAAACGTTGATCAACATCCGTCCGGTAGTTGCCGCAATTAAAGAGTTCTTCGGAACTTCGCAGTTGTCGCAGTTCATGGACCAAGTGAATCCACTCTCGGGCCTTACCCACAAGCGTCGGCTCTCGGCCCTTGGACCTGGTGGTCTCAGCCGTGAGCGCGCAGGCTTCGAAGTACGTGACGTTCACTCCAGTCACTACGGTCGTATGTGCCCGATTGAAACCCCAGAAGGCCCAAACATTGGTCTTATCGGAAACTTGGCATCCTTTGCCCGAGTCAACGATTACGGCTTCATCGAAACCCCTTACCGCAAGGTCGTTGACGGCCGCGTAACCAAGGACATCATGTACCTCTCTGCCGACGCGGAAGAGGAATACATCATCGCCCAGGCCAACGCCACGTTCGATGAAACCGGCCTGTTCACCGACCCCAAGGTTCTCGTTCGCCGAGCACCTCAAGGAGCCAGTGTTCGCGTTGGTGCAGGTGGCAACAACAGCTACTCCTCCACCAACGAAGTGGACTTCGTGAAGCCCAGCGAAATCGACCTTATGGACGTTTCGCCAAAGCAGATCGTTTCCATTGCCACCGCGCTTATCCCGTTCCTTGAGCACGACGACGCAAACCGTGCCCTCATGGGTGCCAACATGCAGCGCCAGGCCGTGCCATTGGTACGTCCTGAGGCACCTTATGTGGGTACCGGTGTAGAAGCCCGTGCTGCTCGTGACGCTGGCGACGTAGTACTCGCCGAAGGCACCGGAACGGTTACCGAAGTTTCTGGTGACTATGTAACGGTTCAGTACGACGACGCAGCACTTGGTCGCAAGATCTACCGCCTGCACAAGTTCCGTCGCTCGAACCAGAACACCTGTATCAACCATCGCATCAAGGTCATCGAAGGCGACCGCGTGCAGGGCAACCAAGATGGTCAATTCAAGGCCACCGTTCTGGCCGACGGACCATCCACCGATATGGGCGAACTTTCCCTGGGCAAGAACCTCCTCGTTGCGTTCATGAACTGGGAGGGCTACAACTTCGAAGACGCCATCATCCTCAACGAGCGTTTGGTTAAGGACGACGTACTCACTTCTATTCACATCGAAGAGCACGAAGTTGACGCCCGCGACACCAAGCTTGGTGCCGAAGAAATTACCCGTGACATTCCGAACCTCAGCGAAGAAATCCTCAAGGACCTCGACGAGCGCGGCATCATTCGCGTTGGTGCAGAAGTTGGCCCTGGTGATGTCCTCGTCGGCAAGGTAACGCCCAAGGGCGAAACCGAACTCACCCCAGAAGAACGCCTGTTGCGCGCCATCTTCGGTGAAAAAGCTCGTGAAGTTCGTGACACCTCACTGAAGGTTCCTCACGGCGAATACGGCAAGGTCATCGACGTCAAGGTATACACCCGCGAAGACGGCCACGAGCTTGCTCCCGGCGTCAACCAGTTGGTACGTGTCTATGTTGCCCAGAAGCGCAAAATCCAAGCGGGCGACAAGCTGGCCGGGCGCCACGGCAACAAGGGTGTTATTTCTAAGATCCTCCCGATCGAAGACATGCCCCACACCGCCGACGGTATGCCTGTCGACATCATCTTGAACCCACTGGGCGTACCTAGCCGTATGAACGTTGGCCAGGTTCTCGAAGCTCACCTTGGCTACGCCGCACGTTGGGGCTGGGCCGATGGCGCGGGCGAAGCACCACTTCGTGGCACCGAAACCAAAACCCGTCCGGATACTCGCCCAGCCGCTTGGGTGGCCACACCGGTATTCGACGGCGCCCACTGGGATGAACCAGGCACCCGCCACAAGACCATCCAGGAAACCTTCCGCACCCTCAACCCTGAGGGCAAAGACGGCGACCGATTGGTGCAAGATAACGGCAAGATCCAGTTGTACAACGGCCGCACCGGCGAAGCGTATGACCAAACCGTTACCTGTGGCTACATGTACATCTTGAAGCTCAACCACTTGGTCGACGACAAGATCCACGCCCGTTCCACCGGCCCGTACTCCATGATCACGCAGCAGCCGCTCGGTGGTAAAGCACAGTTCGGCGGACAGCGTTTCGGCGAAATGGAAGTGTGGGCCCTCGAGGCTTACGGCGCCGCTTACTGCCTGCAGGAGCTGCTCACCATCAAGTCCGACGACGTGCTTGGTCGTGTGAAGGTTTACGAAGCCATTGTTAAGGGCGAGAACATCCCTGAACCGGGCATCCCCGAATCGTTCAAGGTGCTCATCAAGGAAATGCAGTCGCTGTGTCTCAACGTCAAAGTCGAAAGCTTTGGCGGACACGAGATCGAAATGCGCGAACTTGATGAAGACGTGTTCCGTACCGCAGAAGAGTTGGGCATCGACCTTTCTCGTCCGGAGCGCGGCTCCGACGAAGAAGACGCCCGACGCGCTGCAGAACGCGCTTTTTAGGCAGTGAGCATGAGTCTTTGTGCAGTGTTTCCTTCCAAGTCCCCAGAACAACTGCGGAAATCAGAGCGAAAACGCTGCTCAGTTACTCATGCGAACACGCCTAACAGTTTCGTTTCGTAATCCCTTTGGTGTCGGCGGTTCCTCTCTTGAGGAGCCGCCCTCACACAGCGAAGCAACCAAGGCCCTTCTTTTTGTTTGAAGGCAAACCTCGCCGGTTGCAAAATCTCTCTCCCGCCTTTCTGGTCCCGAAAATAGGTGTGCATAGCAATGCTTGATGTGAACGACTTCGACCGCATCACTATCGGTCTCGCAACAGCCGATTCAATCCGTAGCTGGTCTCATGGTGAAGTAAAAAAGCCTGAGACCATCAACTACCGAACCCTCCGCCCGGAGAAGGACGGTCTCTTCTGCGAAAAGATTTTCGGTCCCCAAAAGGACTGGGAGTGCTACTGCGGAAAGTACAAGCGCGTCCGCTTCCGCGGCATCGTGTGTGAGCGTTGTGGCGTAGAAGTCACCCGCTCCAAGGTTCGCCGTGAGCGCATGGGCCACGTGGAGCTTGCCGCTCCCGTTGTGCACATCTGGTACCTCCGTGGCACCCGTTCATGGTTGGCGTACCTGCTCATGGGTACCGAAGCCAAAGAAGAACTCAAGGCTAAGCAGCTTGAGAAGGTTATTTACTTCGCAGCAAACCTGGTTACCTTCGTTGACCCAGAACGCCGCCAAGCCGATCTTCCCAACCTTGAGAACGAACTCTACGAAGAGCTAGCCCTCATCGAGAAGGACCGCGACCTCAACTTGGACCGCCGGTTCAAGCAGCTCGAAACCGATCTGGAAACCCTCGAAAAAGACGGAGCCAAGGATTCTGAAATCAATGCCAAGAAGCGTTTGGCCGATAAAGAAATCGCCGGTATCCGCGATCGTGGCAACGCCGAATACGAACTGGTCAAGCGCGCATTCGATGAGTTCAAGAACCTGCACTCCCGCAAGATCATCGAAGACGAAATGCTGTGGCGTGAGCTGAAGGATCGTTACAACGATTACTTCCGAGGCGGCATGGGCGCGGAAGCCATCCAGCAGCTCATCGGCGAACTTGATTTCGACGTTGAAGAAGTAAAGCTTCGTGCACTTATCGAAGCCGTCCCGGCCGAAGGTAAACGCCCATTGAGCGTTCAGCGTAAGCAGAAGGCCATCAAGCGCCT
>JAYUVJ010000585.1:0-18300 GCA_043754155.1 Acidimicrobiia bacterium | reverse complement strand
GTGGCAACTCGACGGCCTCGCGCAAGCGATCACGGCCTACCAGCAACCGGGTGTGCAGGCCCACCCCTTCTCCGGCGACTTTCCGCTCAAGGAAGAACGGCGCGATGGTCTTCGCGTGCAAGCGATTGATGTGATACACCTCTTGAAACGCGTCCATGACGAGTTTCCAGTTTGTCTTGCGAACGCGAGCATGCTGGCGATAGAAACGATGCGATGCCAGATCCATAGCGGTGAGATCGTCGTCGATGTCGCCGAGGAAGCCGGCCACGTCGAGATCCTCTTGTTCCGGATTCAGCCCGACCCAAATCAGCCCGTGGCGCACCGCTGAAGGAAGCTGTCGTAGCCCGCGCTCCGACCGATCCGTCATGGGGAATCCCTCACGTCCCGGTATCGAACGCAGCGCACCGTGCAAGTCGTATGTCCACGCGTGGTAGGGGCAGGACAAAGCGTTCGCGTGGCAGACCTGTTCCTGTTCAACGACAAGCCGGGCTCCCCGGTGCCGGCACACGTTCAAGAACACACCAATGCCCCCGTCGCGATCACGCACCATAACTAATGGCAAGCCGATCACCTCACGAGCGATCATGTCACCCGGGTTCGGCAGCTGACCGGCATGTCCAAGACACAGCGGCATACGGCGAAAGATCGTATCGATCTCACGTTGGTAATGCTCGGCACTCGAATAGACCGCTGGATTGATCGTGCTCTCGGTTGGATCCCACTCAACGCTCTCAGGACGATCGAGTTCATCAATGAGTCGGCGAAACAGACGTAGAAGCGGTTCGTTCATCGGAAGCCGAGCAGAACCGACGGGGCCGTCAATTGCAGTCATGGTCACGCGCGAATCCTAAACCGTCCTCACGATCGGCTCCAAGTCACCTGTCGCGTTCGGTCCGTTGTCGGGGGTTGCGGAGATCGAGCTGCCCGACCTCGGTCAAGAACAGGCGATCCTGCAAATCAAAGTCCCCAAGCAAACAATTACCGTCGGCCCGGGTGACGGAGGCGGCCCGCCTTGTTCGGCAGAGGCAAGGTGCGTCAGGCAGAAGCTAGCCATTCAGTAAGTACACGAACTACCAGGGCGTGATCTTGGCGCTGCGGTAGACCCGAAACGGTGACCACACCAACTAAACCGACATTGCGAACGACAACCGGGAAGGCTCCACCGTGGGCTGCATACTCGTGTTCGCTAAGCAGCAGCGCTTCGCTTAGCGAACGACCAGAGGCTCGGAGTTGGCAGCCCATACGAAACGAACTCATGCCCACTCGCTTAACCAGGCGAACTTTGCGTTCCACCCACGCATCGTTGTCGGCCGAAGTTCCGGCCAGGGCCGCATGAAACACTTGCTGATCCCCTCGCCGCACATCAACAGTAATGGCCAAATTCTCCGCTCGGCCTGCCTCGATGAGACGCAGACCCAAAGCGATAGCTTCCTCGTTGGTAAAGGACGAGAAGACCAACGATTCTTCTTGGAGCCGAAGTTCATCATCAGTGGGGTCGAGAGTCATGCACTAACCATAATCGGCCGCTTTTCATGTAAAGCAGGTCCCTGCGTTGACGCAAGAGTGATCGAACTGCACAACCCGAACTGCACAACCTGAACTGCACAACCTGAACTGCACAACCCGAACTGCACAACCCGAACTGACCGTCCACCAAGGTCCAGTGACAATCCTCTCAGCGGATGGCGCCCGATTCCTGCAACGTGGCGATCTCGTCGTTTGAAAAACCCATCGATCCAAGCGTGGAGCTGGTTTCGGCCCCAGGATGGGAAGGTGGGCCAGCAATTTCGGGCACTGTGCGGCTGAAGCGTGGCGCCGGGCTGGGCTGCACCACACCACCGAGTTCTTGGAAGGTTCCGCGGGCCACATTGTGGGGATGCTTGGGGGCTTCAGCCAACGACAACACCGGGGCGAAACACACGTCACTGTGTTCCATGATGACGCACCATTCATCACGACTTTTGGTCTTGATGACCTCAGCCATTTTGATCTTTTTGGCCGGCCAGTTTTCTTGATCAATCTGTGCGTCCCAGATTGGATCGGAAAGATCAGCAAGCTTACGAAGTTCCGCGTAGAACTGGGGCTCGATAGAACCTATTGACACATACTTTCCGTCGGCGCATTCGTACACATCGTAGAAAGGTGCGCCGGTGTCCAACAGGTTGGTGCCGCGCTCGGGCTTGTGAATGCCCATGGCCGTGAGGGAGTGGAACATCGACATCAGCGTTGCGGCACCATCGACCATGGCCGCATCAACCACTTGTCCTTTGCCCGAAGTCTTCGCTTCCAACATGGCGCACACCAACCCAAAAGCCAAGAACATGCCGCCACCGCCAAAATCGCCCACCAGGTTCAACGGTGGAGTCGGCCCCTGCCCGGCACGGCCAATCGGTTCAAGCGCACCGGCGAGCGCGATGTAGTTGATGTCGTGTCCAGCAGCCAACGCATACGGACCGGTTTGGCCCCAGCCGGTCATACGGCCGTAGACGAGTCGAGGATTGCGAGCCAAACACACATCGGGGCCGAGACCAAGGCGCTCGGTAACCCCCGGACGAAAACCTTCAAAGAGCGCATCGGCCTTCTCCACCAACCGCAACACCACATCCACACCGGCAGGATTCTTGAGATCCACTCCAATACTTTGGCGGCCTCGTCGCAAGATGTCCTTCGGTGGGGCAGTGGGATCACCGCCTCGCACCTCCTGGGCCCGCTCGACCCGAATCACCGTGGCGCCCATATCGGAAAGGAGCATGCCGGCAAAAGGACCGGGCCCAATTCCTGCGAGTTCAACGACGGTTAATCCAGTAAGTGGTCCTGACATCTCTCTATCGTCGGTCGCCGGCGCTCAAACTTCAAGTCGGGAGCCATACAGTGCCGACCCACAGGGCCGACCACAAGGCCGGCTACGAGGCCGGCTACGAGGCGAGTACCCTTCGAGCGCTGGCAGGTAGGCAGACGGACTTTTTCAAGTGGACCATCCTGGGTGCGTGGGCGTGAAAAGCTGTCGTGCGATGAACGAGCACGGTTCCCCATCCCTCAGCGGTGTCGACGCGGGCGCCGTTAGCCATGAGCCGCAACCAGTAACCCGGGTCGATGCACTCACCGGGAACATTGTCATTATTAACGCTAACCGTCAGAAGCGGCCCAATTTGCCTTCGACCGGATGCCCCTTTTGCCCCGGCGGAGTTGAGGCACCCGAGCCTTATGACACCCGCTGGTTCAAGAATCGTTGGCCACAACTGCCTGAAGGCAAAGCCGAGGTGTTGCTGTACTCCCCCATCCACGATGCTTCGTTTGCCTCACTTGGTGTCGACGGCGTGGGCAAAGTTATCGAATTGTGGAATGAGCGGTTTCTAGAACTCGGAGCTCGGCCCGACGTGTCCTACGTTTTGGAGTTCGAAAACCGTGGACCTGAAGTGGGCGCGACTATTGCCCACCCTCACGGCCAGATTTACGCCTTCGACAACGTGCCACCGTTTCCCGCACACGAGCTCAGCCTCACCACATGTGCACTTTGCGACGAATTAGGAACACCAGGCCCACATGAGGATCTCAGCGTGGCCTCACACGGCGATTGGGTGGCTTGGGTACCGTCGGCGGCTGTGTGGCCTTACGAGCTACGGATCGCCCCTCGCAGCCACGTTGGTGACATTCCAGCCGCCAAAGCTTCGTGGGATGGATTCGCCGCGGTACTCGTTGACGCATTGTCACGACTCGATCGGGTCTTCGACGCGCCCATGCCGTACATGCTCTGGATTCACCAAAAACCAACCGATGGCGGTGAGTGGCCTATGGCCCATTTGCATGTACACGTAACACCTTTGCTTCGGGCTCCTGGAGTGCAACGTTTCGTAGCTAGTGCAGAACAGGGCGCTGGGGTGTATCTCAATCCCGTTCCACCCGAAGTTGCCGCCGAAAACCTGCGCAACTGCTAACGCGAGAATTCCTATGAATCTCATCACCGCAATAGCACCAGGCCGCGTAAACATCATTGGCGACCATACCGATTACACCGGTGGACTAGTGCTTCCCATGGCTATCGACTTGGCTACCACGATTACCGGGGAACGCAATACCAGCGGCGTAATTCGCCTCACCAGTGCCGAGGAACCCGGTGAGGTATCTATGGGTGTCGACGTTGACGATCCCACCCAGGTGACACCAACGTGGGGTCGCTATGTCGCGGGCGTAGTTAAAGCGTTGCGAGAATCTGGTGCCGAGGTTCCAGGCTTTACCGGCCAGGTGAGGACAACGCTTCCCGTAGGTGCTGGTCTCTCATCAAGCGCTGCGCTCGAAGTAGCCGTAGCTCTTGCGTTGGGATTTTCCGGCTCAATTATTGAGTTGGCAAAACTCACCCAGCATGCCGAGCACATTGCCTCTGGCGTTCCCTGCGGCATTCTCGATCAGTTATCTTCGGCCGCGGGCGTTGCTGGACACGCCCTCAAGATCGATTGTCACTCCCTGGAGATTGAGCCGGTTCCGATGCCATCGGATGTCGACGTAGTAGTCCTGTTTGGCCATCACCGAACGCTGGTGGGCAGTGCTTATGCCGAACGTGTAGCACAGTGCGCAGCGGCGGAAGCACTCATTGGCCCGCTGCGGCTGGCTACCCTCGATGACGTTCTCGAAATCGACGATGCCGTGGTTGCTATGCGTGCACAGCATGTGATTTCAGAGAATCAACGCGTTCGGGATTTTAGTGTGGCTATGAGTGCCAGCGACTATCGAGCCGCCGGTGCCCTCATGATTGAAAGCCATCAGAGCTTGCGTAACGAGTTCGAAACCTCTACCCCTCACATGGATTCATTGGTAAGTGAACTGATGATTACGCGTGGTGTTTACGGCGCTCGCATGACTGGCGGAGGGTTCGGCGGCTGTGTCGTTGCTCTCACTGAACCCGGGGCGCTGGCGGACGGCTGGCACGTAACCGCTACTCGCGGCGCCCACCTGGCCTAGCAAAGGTCGCAGTAAGGAAAACACTGCCTGCGGTTCGGCTGACCCATGAAGCTTCGTAACTGAGAGAGCCCGCTTGTATGCTGAGACCCGAGCGGCGAGAGCCCGCCTGCTTGGTGAGACCGGCTCGGCGAGAGCCCGCCTGCTTGGTCACACCGGCTCGGCGAGAGCGCCCTAATGAGACCGTCCTGCGAAGAGATTTTCAATAGTTCTTCACGGCAGCCGAGATCTAGTTCTGCTTGAATAGCCCTATGAACGCTTGACTGAAAAACACCAGCCGAGCCGACACTCACGGATCAGCCACTCATTGGGTTCAGGTTCGAGGCGAAGCACGGGCCTATGTCGCCGTAGCGGCCGCAACGTTTCGACAGTTCTCTACCTATCGGCTTGCCGCCATTGCCGGTCTCATCGCCAACTGCACCTTCGGTGTCATCATGGCCGTCACTTTTCGAGCCGCACTGAACGAGCGGGGCCAAACTGGCGTGCGCGCAGCCATCCTCGACGGGCTTACCCCGAGAACCATCGTTACATATACCTTTGCTGCTCAAGCCGTTGCCATGGTGATCTCAGCATTCGGCGACTACGCCTTAGCAGCCCGAGTCCGTTCGGGTGACATAGCTACGGATTTGGGGCGTCCAGTTGATTTTTCGTTCTTCCGCCTAGCTCATGACCTTGGACGCTCGGCATTTCACTTTCTAGCCAGAGGTCTGAGCGTTATGGGTGTCGGTTGGTTGGCGTTTCGATTTCCCCTGCCTACGTGGCTAGCTGTCGCCAAGTTTGTGCCGCTAATGGTGTTGGCCGCAGCAATTGCCTCACGGCTTTGGACGATGGTTGGCCTGGCTTCATTTTGGATGCGTGATGGAACCGGCGCGGTACAGCTCATGGTGGTGTTAGTGGCGTTTGGAACCGGCGGACAACTCCCGCTGCAGTTCTACCCCACGGCAATAAAGCACCTGTTGCGTTTGCTTCCCTTTGCCTCCATGATGCAACTACCCTGCGGAGTGCTGGTGGGCGTTGAATCGTTTGTGAAGGTGGCAGCGGCCCAAATTGCTTGGCTTGTTGCTCTTGAGTTGTTACTTCGCGTGGAACTACACCGGGCCCGGAGTCGATTGGAGCTCAACGGTGGATAACCCGCCTGCCTCACGCTCCGTCGAGAAAGTCAATTCGCACCCCCTTAAAGAACTAGCACGTGCGCATACTTTTGCCACTACTGCCGGGTTCTATCGGAAAATGCTTCGCCAACGTGTTGCCGCTGATGCTTCCTATCGACTTTCCTTTTTCTTGCGTATCTTTACCGGATCGGTGCTTATCCTGCTCGATTTGGCTGCGATCTATGGTTTGTTCACCAAAACGAAAACGATCGGTGGCTGGAATCGACAGCAGGTCCTGTTCGTGTATGCGCTGGCCACGGCAGGCTTTCGATTGGGCGATGCCTTCATTGGTGGGTGCACCGAACGTATTGCTGAACACGTTCGCACTGGACAGTTTGATCGGTTTCTCACTCGCCCTATTCGCCCATTCGTTCTGCTACTTGGGGAGGAATTCGCCTTTCGACGAGTCATGCAGGCCGCCGCTGTGATTGGCGTTCTGTTCGCCGTTGTCGCCTCCGGGCACTTTAGTTGGTCGCCCATCCAATGGCTGCTATTTGTCGGTTCGTTTATTAGTGCGACGATCATCTCAGCATCGCTGTTCGTTATCGTAGGTTCGCTGAGTTTTTGGTCTCCCGACACTGGCGAGATGGGAAACAGCGTGACCTACGGTGGCAATTTTGCAGCACAGTACCCATCACACATTTACCCTTCGTGGATCAAACGAATGCTATTCACGGCCCTCCCTCTGGCCTTTGTTGGGTACGTACCTGCTCTCGTGTTGTTACCCGGCGTAACTAATCCGCTTAGCATCCCAGGTTGGGTATCTTATTGCGCACCAGCAGCCTGCATTCCCGTTCTATTTCTCGCCGTCACTTGCTGGCAACTAGGTATGCGCGCATATCAAAGCACTGGATCGTGAACCATTCAATGGAACAGCTCCCGATTATCGAAGCCGTCGGCCTTGGCAAGGAATTTATCGTTCATAAGCGCGCCGGACGTATCCGACGAACTACCACCAAGGTCATGGCCGTGGATTCCATAGACCTTCTAATCTATCCAGGTGAATCGGTCGGATTCATTGGCCCCAATGGTGCAGGAAAGAGCACCACGATAAAGATGATCACTGGCGTATTGACCCCGTCGGCAGGAACGATACGGGTGCTGGGTATTGATCCACTGAAGGAACGCATGACTCTCACTCGGCGAATTGGTGTGGTGTTTGGACAGCGCAGTCAACTCTGGTGGGACCTACCCCTGGCCGATAGTTTCGGGTTGTTGCGTCATCTATTCCGGGTCAGCGAGTCTGACCATAAAGAATCAATGGACTGGCTTATCGGGCTGCTTGACCTCAGTACATTTTTGCAAACGCCGGTCCGTCAACTTTCGCTTGGTCAACGCATGCGCGGAGAATTGGCAGCGGCTTTGGCACACCGTCCCGAGCTTCTGATTCTCGATGAGCCAACAATTGGTTTAGATCTGGTTTCGAAAGACGCCGTTCGCAGAGCACTGCGCCAGCTCAACGAGATCCATGGCACCACCGTGCTACTCACCACGCATGATTTGGCTGATATTGCCGAGGTTTGTGGCCGGGTGGTGGTGATCAACCACGGAATAATCGTGGAAGATGGCCCGTTGCCCACTTTAATTTCCCGCCTGGGATCTGAACGCATTGTGATGGTTGAACTTACCGACACACTTGACCCGCTCTGCATCGCCGGAACGATTCATATGCGCACAGAGGGCCGTCGGCAGTGGCTGCGAATCAACGAAACAGAAACTACCGCCGGGGCGGTAATCACGGCCGTTGGTCAACAAAGCTCGATCCTCGATCTTTCTCTCAGTGAGCCGGATTTCGACGATGTGGTACGCCGGGTCTATGGAGCGACAAGTTAACTGGTGCTCACACCGGGACTGTGAATCTACCGATTGAGTTGCAGTCCCTCGGGAACAGCGAAATCGCCTTGCAGATTTTGAATGCGTCCGAGTTCGTCAAAGATGACGCGGATTTTTGCACCGGTTGGTGTAACACCAACAACTCGTCCCATGGGTTGCGTAACGCTGAGGCCACGGGCCGCAAAATAAGCCAGAATGGCTCGGCGATGCTCTACGGGGTAGCCGTTACACAACTCGCAAATTGCCCGAGCCATTGCGGTGAGATCAAATGCCGGTGTGAAAATTAGCGGCGAGGTGATGGCAAAGTAAGACGTGGCTCCATCGGGATCCGGGGCAATAAATATGGCGTCATAGTTGCCAATGCCCGCGGCCACGCACGCCAACGCTGGACCGGTGCGCACAGGATCGGTTTTCCAGCTACCCATGGTGAGCTCGGGAAACTCGTGCTTCTCGCCCCAATCGCGAAGCGCTAAAGAACGGGCTTTCACGGCGTCGCTCGGCGTGTCACCAGGCATGTCCCACGCCCACTGAACAACTTTTTCTTTCGTGTTCTCACCAAACAACAAATCAGCGCCGACGGTAAGGATGACCTTGCCCGACTGGTCGCTAAAGGTTATGAGACGGCCATTGATATCGGTTGCCCAGATATTGGGACCCACGAGGGCAGCAAAGCGATTCTGCTTCTCGATGACGACACCTGCATGGTCGGCCATGTGCTTCACAAAATCCACGGGCGACAGAATAGGGGCGATCTGGAGCGTTGCGCAGTTATTGTCAGTGGCCGGGTGGCGCTTTGCGCTAAACAGTCCTCATGACGTCTTTACGTCTCCACACATTTGGCACCCCCGCGGCCTTCCGGTGCTGGCGATTCACGGCATTACCGCCCATGAAACCCGATTTGCAACCCTCGCAGCCGCCGTGCCGATTACTGCGACGATTTTGCCGGCAACCTATCAAATTGTATGGTCAACGCAAAACAGTGAGTTTGTCTAGCTTTGCCGTTCGCGCTCCATCCCTAGCTTTAGCTTTGTGGTTCGTTTTGAAACCTTAGTTCCTGCAAACGCAAAAACGCTGCAGGAGTCCGCACACCCCACCAAAACAGATCTTTACCATCGACGTAGTAGACAGGCGCAAACGCTTCGAGCTCCCCACGTTGGCGCTCCGTGAATGGATAGGGTTCGCTTGGGGCCAACACTGTTTGTGGCCCGCTGGCCAGAATTTCGCTTGCTTCTACCGACGGGTATCTATCCGTATGCGCGCGGAAGATATTACTGAAACCAGCGGCGTGAAGGAGCGATCCTCCATAGGTGTCATCGTTGATAGTCATCCACGGTTTGCGCCAAATAGGCACAAAGACCCGCAAAAGATCCTGTGGTGTCAGCGGTTGTTGCCGCAGGTCCACTCCGCACGCTGCGCCCAGCGAAGGATCAAGACCCAACGCCTCGGCAAGTCGGATCATTTCAAGCCCCACGTGGTCTACGTGAGTGATGTGGACAGCATGCACAACCACACCCAAAGCAACGAGCGCTTCGGCATCCTCTCGACGATTTTCTTGATCGCACATCACCACTAAATCTGGCGCAATAGCAACAATGGAATCGAGGTTTGGGTCTTTGGTACCGCCCAAGGTTGGAAATCTTGCACCCTGTTCACAAAACCGAGTTACCCCTATCGGCTCTACTGCCCAGGCGAGCATGGTTTCCGTGGCGCTTGGAACAAGTGAGACTACACGCAACATAGATACGTGTACTTACATTTTGTCTAAGAGTTGTGACTTCTTTGCATCAAACTCTGCTTGCGTGACCACGCCTTTGGTTACAAGGTCTGCCAGCTTCTCGATTTGTTCGGGAACAGAGAGAGTGCGAGCTCCTGCGGCCCGATCTAAGTCACGGGCTTTCGACCGTTCTACCTCTGCATAAATCCGATTCTGAATTTCGAACGGCTTGGAGACATTGGAAATAGTTTGCTTGCCATCCTCCCCGCCGGATTCGATTTGAAGATCGCCGACGCGGAGGATTCGTTCAAAGACCGATTGGTTCGAAGCAATGTTGTTAATTCGCTCTAGCGGAATCTCCATGCCTTTCTTGGCCACCACTCCGTGTCGGTAAATCAAACGATCGGTAGTGATTACAAAATTCGTGGTGCGCCATTGGGTGAACAATTTCAGGAACCACAGAAAGGCAAGGGCGGGAAGGATCAGCGTGGCCCAGGAGATCCAACCATTAACGTCTCCCCTGACCGGATTGATAAGCAGAGCCGCGGCCAATCCAGCTGCCGCGGTTACGATGATGGCCGTAAACGGCTTCACCAAATACCAGATGTGCGGATTCCGTTCTAAGACCACCGCTTCAGTGTCGTTAAGAAATTTCTTTGGAAAGGCCATGGCCAGACTCTAGGCAATCCACCTCGACCACGCCTGCTTTGCCGAAATTGATCTAGCCGGGCTGAAGCTATGTGTTCGGAAAATTCACGATGACCTGTAGTTCATTGGTTCCTCGAACCAGATCGATCACGATTGAATCGGTGCGAGGTTCGTCGAGCGTGGCAGCAAGTTCAGCTTCCAAATCAGCGGCAACTTTGAGTGGATTCCCGGCCGCGGCCACCAGCAAGTCTCCTTCGGCAATTCCCGCAACTGCGCCTACCCCGTCGGCGGAGACCCCTCGAACCAGGAGACCTTCGCGGGCTTCGAGTCCTACGGCTCGGCGCAGTTGGGCGGCAACATCGGGGCGAGCCAGAGCGATACCGAGGCGGCGATCGTCGGCGGAGTGCCCGGCAGCGAGGCGAACAATTTTGGCTTTGGTGGAGGCATCACCCGGTAGGGCTAGGTAGAAGCCTTCGCCAAGCCTGTGGGTGTTGATACCCACTAGTCGTCCGGAACGATCCAATAGCGGGCCACCGCTGGCGCCGCGCAACAGCGGGGCGGTGTGTTCTACCGAACCGCTGATTTCTCGGCCTCGCGGACCGGAGAAGGTGCGATCAACGGCCGAAACCATACCGAAACTAACGCGCGGGCCATGTAACGAAGGCGAAAGCGCGAACACCACGTCGCCAGCGATTGGTGCGGTTTCGGCCCACAGAAGCGATGGTGAGGAACCCGTCGCTGGATCAATGGTGTCCACTTCGATCACGGCAAGATCGGCATCAGGATCGACGGCTTTCACACGGCCCTGTAGTTGCCGTCCCCCCTGAAAGGTCACGGCGACGGTTGGGTTCCGTAGGTTGTGGGCGTTGGTGAGCACGGTATTTGCGCCGATCACGATCCCGGTCCCGCGGGCATCGGTTCCTATGGCGACGACGGCTGCGCCCGCAGTGGCTGCTACAACTTTGGCCGTGGCGCTGAGTTCATCAAGAGCGTTGGTGTTGTTTGGCATCTGGTGTTCCTTTACCGATTTTGTTGATTTATCGATGTGTTGTGTGTAGGTAACTTGTGATTTGCAAGTTACTACCGACTCCATTGTTTCGTCAACCTTTTTCCGCCACAATGGTCGAACCGTGTCGCATCCAAACGCCAATAATGAAACCAGTGAACCCAGTGAACCCACTGAACCCAGTGAACCCACTGAACGTGACGCGCTCAACGAGGCCCTGGCCTTGGTCGGCGATCGATGGACGCTGCTTATTGTGCGTCGGTTGCTTATCGGCCCAGGGCGTTTCAATGAACTGATGGAGCAGGTCAACGGTATTGCGCCGAACATTTTGACAAAGCGTCTGCGTCAACTTGAGACCGATGGACTACTGGTTTCCTCGCCGTATTCGCAACGCCCGCTTCGGCTTCGCTACACCCTTACGCTGCCCGGACAGGAACTGGCCTCCGCCCTTGAACAGCTTCGTACCTGGGGTGCTGCTCAAGTTGGGGCTCCGCTTCCTCGTCACGATTCGTGCGGCACACCGCTGCAGTGGCGTCCTTGGTGCCCAACGTGTAATCGCCCTGTCGATATTGCCCATGCGCATACGCCAGGTTCCCCAGCGGCCACGGCATCTTCGGGCGTTTCTAACCGCGTTGACGATGGAGTCGACTGGATCTAGCTGGATCTAGCCGTATCTAGCCGTATCTAGCCGTGTCTGGATCGTGCTCCGACCAAGATTTCGGTGATTCTTTTCAGGAATCTTTCGCAGGGTCCCGTTTTTTGTCATACCCCCTCGGTACCTTCGATGGCATGGAGAACGCAGCAACCAATCTGGCTCACGCCCGCCTGCTGGAAGGCTTAAACCCAGCACAGCACGCTGCAGTTGTTTCCACAGCCACGCCGCTGGGCATTCTTGCTGGCGCTGGCTCCGGTAAAACCCGAGTACTTACCCGCCGGATTGCCTATCGGATTGCCGCAGAAACCGCTGATCCACGGCACGTCTTGGCGCTCACGTTCACCCGCAAAGCCGCTGGAGAACTGGCAAAACGCTTGGGCCAACTTGGAGTTCGCGAAAGAATTGCCACGGGTACGTTCCACTCAGTCGCGTATGGCCAACTGCGCCAGTGGTGGGCCGATACCGATCAAAAGCCACCGCAGCTCACCGAATCAAAGATGCGTCTTGTCGCCCCGCTCGTGGCCGCGCGCAAATCCAATGCGGTTCAGCCCATCGATGTTGTGGCCGAGATCGAATGGGCCAAAGCTCGGATGCTCACGCCCGATTTGTATGAGGCCGAGATCAGCCGTCTCGGTCGCACCCCACCTTTGGGTGCCGCTGTGATGACCGAGGTTTACCGCCGCTACGAGGCAGACAAAAAGCGCAAAGGAATCGTTGATTTCGATGATCTTCTAGTGCTCTGTGTGCAGGCTTTGGAATCTGATCGAGAATTCGCGGCTCGGCAGCGTTGGCAATTCCGTCATTTGTTTGTAGACGAATTTCAAGACGTCAACCCCGCGCAGTACCGTCTCCTCGAAGGCTGGCTCGGTGTAATTCCGGGCGCGCCCCACGTTGGCGATGGTGTGGATCTTTGCGTCGTTGGTGATCCCAATCAGGCAATCTATGCTTGGAATGGTGCTGATCCGGCGTTTCTTACCGGCTTTACCGCTCGGTTTGCCGAGGCCGAGATCGTCCGGCTTGAGGACAACTATCGATCAACTCCCGAGATCCTCACCGTTGCCGATGCGGTACTTGGATTGTCGGCACGCGAGTCGCGTCCGTTGCGCCCAAACCGTCCCAATGGCCCCACACCCACAGTTACCGGCTACGCCTCCGATGTTGAAGAAGCAAAAGCTATTGCTCGGGCCCTTCGTGATCGGCACTCGCCTCGGATGCCCTGGTCACATATGGCTATCCTCACTCGCACCAACGCACAGAGTTTGCTGTTCGAGGAAGCCCTGCGAGCCGCGGGCATTCCCCACAAGGTCAAGGGCGGCGGGATGTTCTTGGCCCAACCTGAAATCAAATCTGCAATGGCCGAGTTGCGCCGTATGCCATCGGGTGGATCATTCTCCGAGAGTCTGCATGACATCGAAGAAATGGCCGCCGAAGCGAACGATGCTGGAGTGTTGAACACGGAAGGCGTAAACGAGCGTGCGGCCAACTTGGAAGGCTTGGTTCGATTAGGTCAAGAGTTTCTGGGCATCGACCATAACGGCTCAACCGCCGGATTTTTGCAGTGGTTGGCCGGGGCGATTACTTCGCGCGCTGATGAACCCGATCGGGGCGGCAACGTCGTAGAGATCGCCACATTCCACCGCGCCAAGGGCTTGGAATGGCCGGTGGTGTTCGTGGCTGGGTTGGAGCGCGGGTACGTCCCCATTGGTCAAGCCGCTAATCAGAGCGCTTGGGATGAAGAACGTCGTTTGCTCTACGTTGCGGTTACCCGCGCCGAGGTTGAACTGCATTGCTCGTGGGCACGTTCTCGTACCTTTGGTTCTCGCACAACCAATCGTAATGAATCGCCATGGGTCGCCAATATCGAAGCGGCTCGTCGGGCGATCGATGAACCCTCTGCTGGTGATTGGCAAGTGCACTTACGAGCTATTCGTCAACGAGCTGAAGCGGCGAAAAATGCTGGAGTGCCGGGAGTTCGCGGCGCACGAAATTCGAGTGTGCAAATCGGCACGAATGCCGATCCGGCAACGTTCGAGGCTCTCAAGAAGTGGCGAGCAACCACTGCTCGCGCTACGGGAGTTCCCGCGTTCGTCATCTGCCACGACACAACCCTTGCCGCCGTAGCCGAGGCCCGCCCAGCATCACGCCAAGACCTACTAGACCTACCCGGTCTTGGCCCGGTCAAAGTGGACCGTTATGGCACAGCCATGCTCGAAGTGGTAGCCAACGCCAGCTAAAACGGCAGGCAAACCCTCTTCGGTTTGCCGTAGTGGTCCAGCAAACTATCGATTCGCCAACCAGGCTTCGAGCACCGCAGGTTCGAGGGCAAGGCGTTCCTGTAACCCCGAAACGATGGCCCGCTCAATCTCTCCACCAATAAAGGGAACGGGAGAATCCACTTTCAGATTGCCATCGATTCGCCGTAACGTCTTGGAATCCCCTTTCGAGTCCAACTGCGTAAGCGTCCACTCGCCTGAGCAACGGAAAAACTGTTGGTAATGCACCGGCGTCATGGTGAACGTCGCCCGATACGCTGCTACATCAATGGTGGAATCTTCGATCCACGATAACCTCGAAGGGCTGATAAAACGTGTCACGGCGGAGGGCAAGCTCCCGTTAAAGGAGTAACGGAGGCGCTGACGGATTGACCCTCCGGAACGTTCCTGCGATTCCATCACCGGCGCACCAATATCGGGAAGTTTGGCCATTCCGTGAGCCAAATAGTCGACATCCACCAACGCGGCACCTACCGAGGCGACATCGGCAGCGAAAACTTGATCGATTCGAAACTTCACGCACCGCAGCATAGGTACGCGGAGACCTCAGGCACCGCCAACCCTCCGATATTGTCAAACCCATGCAACGCCTCGCTCTGTACTTCCAAGACAAACATCCGCTTCGCTACGAAATCGAAATGGCCAAGTACGCCGAAGCCAAGGGGTTCACAGAAATTTGGCAGGCCGATACTCGATTGGCGAGAGATTGCGTCGTCATGATGAGCGCCTTACTCACGGAAACCACCACACTCAGGATTGGCAGCGGTGTACTCCCGATTTGGTCGCGCAACCCCGCCGTGATTGCCGCCACCTTCTCAACGATGTGGGAACTTGGAGGCCTAACTCCCGAGGGTGACAGCCGAGTCATGTGTGGGCTCGGCGCGTGGTGGGAACCCATATGTTCGCGTATCGGATTGGACCGCAGAAAGCCGCTCAAAGCTATGCGCGAGCACGTTGAAGCGATCCGCCAACTCTTCACCATGGAAGAAGTGACCTATGAAGGCGAGTTCGTAAAGCTTGATTGCATCCGTCTCGATGTGGCATACGGCGACACGGGCCCACGCGATATCCCGTTGTACATCGGCGCAACCGGGCCAAAGATGATGGAGCTCACCGGTGAAATCTGCGAAGGTGCGGTTTTGAACTACGTGGTCTCAACCGATTACATCCGCGATGCTGTTGGGCAGCTGGCCACCGGTGCCGCAAAGGTGGGAAAGACGATCGATCAAATCGATCGCCCCGAGCTGCTGGTCTGCTCACTCTCCGATGACGATCCCCAAGAAGCCACGCTGACGGCCAAAAGTTTGCTCGCTTACTACCTCGGAACCGAGCCACATATTCAAGAGGCGAGCGGAGCTGATCCCGGTCTGATCGCTCGCATCCAAGAAGTTGTGGGATGGCCAGCCACCGAGGCCGACTATCGAAAAGCGGCGAAGCTAATTCCCGATGCACTGGTGCGCAAGCTCATGGCCGTAGGCACCGCAGCGCAGTGTCGCGAAACTGTGGCGGAGTACATCGACGCTGGAGTGACCTGCCCAATCCTTTATCCAATGATGCCAAACATCGCCGATGTCATCGACGCCTTCGCCGGGTGGACCGCTACAACCCACTGATCGAAACGCTAGACCCAAAATCCATCGGGCGGCTACTGGGGTCGTCGGTGCCGCAGCTAAGCAGTAAGTACCCCTACAGGGGTCGGCTACTGAATGTCCTCAATGGTCGTCGGCTGATGGTCGTCGGCTGAATGTCCTCAATGGTCGTCGGCTGATGGGCGACGGCTACTGAATGTCCTCAATGGTCGTCGGTTGAATGTCGTCGGCTCTGGGCGGGTTTTCTGCGGTGAGGCTCATTCATTTAGGCCCGGGCATGAAGGCCGGTCTTGAGGTTGATGCGGTCAAACAACGTGCGTGCTGCATCGGCTGCCTGGCTCAACAGTGCCCGTTCGTCAACAATTGCGCCGGTGTACGCGTCGATACAGAAACCATCGCGCATACGTACTTTGCCATCAACCAACACCAGGCGTACGTCACGTGGGGTCACGTTGAAAACTAGGGCCGAAGGTACGCGATGCACCGGGGCCACAAAGACCGATTGTAAATCAACCATTACCAAATCGGCCTTTCGGCCAATCGTAAGCGCACCTATTGATGGCATGCCAAACGAAACTGCCCCACCCCGACAGGCCATACGCAAGGCATCTTCAGGTTGAAGGATCATGGGATTGAGGGTATGAACCTTCTGCAACAACACCGAGGCCTTCAACACTTCGAATAGGTCTTGGCGATTGTTCGAGCCCGGACCGTCGGAGGCCAACGAAACCGGAATTCCCATCGCCAACATTTCCGGGATCCGAGCCACTCCCGATGCTAAGTACATATTCGAAACCGGGCAGTGCACAACCGAAGCGCCGGAGGCCGCTATCAACGCAAGCTCATCGTCATCAAGCCACACTGAGTGGGCCAACTGGGTATTCGGGCCCAGGGCTCCAACCGAGGCCAACCACGGAACATGGCGCAATCCTCGCTCCTCCACGCTCATGGCCACCTCGATGGCTGTCTCCGAGCAGTGTACGTGCAACCCGCCAAAGCCATCGTTCCATCCGAGCGAAGCGGCAATCGTTGCCTTCATGGCATCATCGGAACACCCCCACGGAATCAACGGTGCGTGTTCAATCCGAATGAGCGGGTGCGCCCCCCAAGTAGCGCGCAGGTCATCGGCGCGAGAAAGGATCTCTGGCAGGGTTTCTTGCAATTTGGGATCGTAATTGCGGTCGCTCCAACCTCTTGCCAGCACATACCGCAACCCAATTGCATCCGCGGCCCGGCACATGGCGTCGTCGATGGAGGGATCCGGGTGGATGTAAGCGTGGTCGATAACACTCGTTACGCCCGAGCGCAGATTCTCCAGCAGACCAACACGGGCAGCCAGTTCGGCCTCCACCGCGGTCATCACCCGAGCAGCGGGCCAAATGTAATCACGCAACCAATCCAGAAGAGACTTGTCGTCACCCAGTCCACGAAACAGGGTTTGGAAAAGGTGGGTATGCGCATTCACCATTCCTGGCATCACTGCGTGCCCGTCGCCATCGATAACGGTCATGTCGCCGCTGCGTGCCGAAGCAGGAGGGTCTCCCGAACCCAAGCCCACAATGACGTCACCTTCTGTACGAATCCAACCTTTTTCGTGCACAGTGAAGTCATCATCCACTGTCACTATCGCCGCATCGACCACAAGCAAACTCATATCCTCAACACTTTCATGTGCCGCCCGTGTTGCGACAACTTTCCGGCCGAACTAACAACCTAACTCGCTGGTGTGAGCGCAACTAGGTCGTGACGCACTCGCCAGTACCTGCTTTAGCCTTTGAATCTCTCGTCAGTTCGAAGCGCAAAGGGTTCACTGCTGCCTCCCCAGGTAGTGTGGACACGCAAGCAAAGGAGCTCCTATGGCCAATGTCCTCAACTACCACCGTCCCACAACACTCCACGCCGCACTGGCGTTACTCCAGCGGTCTCAGCCAACGCAGGTTCTTGGTGGAGGTTCGCACCTCGTACCTTCGCTTACTGGTGATCCAACCGATGTGGTTGACCTCCAGTCACTTGGCTTACGCGGAATTGGCGAAGATGGGGCCATGCTCACCGTCGGTTCAATGTCTACCTTTGCCGATCTTGGCGCATGCGTACAGCTCCCAGCAGGCGTTCGTGACCTCGCTCTGCGCGAGGCGCCGTCAACGTTGCGCACGCTGGCCACCGTTGGTGGGTTGGTGGCTTCGGGGGATGCCGATTCGGAATTGCTCGCAGCGTTCTTAGTGATGAGCGCCACGGTCACCGTTGTTGGGGCCGACGGACCACGAAGCGCCCCACTGGCGGAGGTGTTGGTGTCGGGTGTTGCCAACGGCGAAATTATTGTGGCCGTCACATTGGATCCTTCGATGACAGTGATAAGTGCGCGTACCGTTCGGACGGGAATGGACCGGGCTATCGTTGCCGTTGTTGGCGCACGAACACCTGATGGAACATTGCGGTTGGCTGTCACCGGCGCAGCAAGCACCCCAGTGATGATGACTG
>JAYUVJ010000584.1:0-2756 GCA_043754155.1 Acidimicrobiia bacterium | reverse complement strand
GCCCGCTCAGACGTACAACTACGGTTACGACAGCACGGACCAGTTGACAACGGTGACGAATGCCGGCGGCTCGACGCTGCAGGACCCGAACTTCAACGCGGTTGGCAACGACACGGGTCACACCGTCAGCTACTACAACCGAGTCCTGAACGACGGCACGTACACGTACCTGTACAACAACGAAGGCAGCCGAACGCGCCACACGAAGACCAGCGACGGTTCGTATGAAGTTTATGCGTACGACCATCGCCAGCGGCTGACGTCTGTCAAAACGTTCACGTTGGGAAATGTGGAGACCAGTGATGTCCGTTACGAGTACGATGCCCTGGACCGCCGGTTCCGCCGGAAGGTCGATACGAACAACAACGATTCGGTGTTTGAAGTGAATCAGCGCCTGCTGTACGACACGAACCCGGTGAATCCTTCGTTCGACGAAGTCGTCCAGATCATCGAAGACTCGACCGGCAACCGCCAGCATCGATTCCTCAACGGCCCACAACCCGACATGGTGCTGACTGACGAAATCTTCACCGCCACCGGCACACCAAACGACATCCTCTGGCTGCTGCAGGACCACCAGAACTCCGTCACCGACGTCGCCACAATCCCGACGTCCGGTTCAGCCATCCTTCGCAACCACCTCGAATACAACGCCTTCGGCCAGATCACATCGCAGACAGACGCCACCTACGCCCCGGTTCAAACCTACACCGGCCAGATCCTCGACACAGCGACCGGTTTGCTGTACTACGACGCCAGATGGTTCGACCCACAACTCGGAAGATTCGTGGCGGAAGACCCTAGTGGCTTTGGTGCTGGAGATGCAAATCTGAGCCGGTACGTCCGGAACAGCTTTCCGAATGCGGTGGATCCGAGTGGGTTGGACTCTTGGTGGTCCGAATCACCGAGTGTCCAGTTTGTAGGATCGCTGTTTGGACAAGCTTACGATGTTGGTGAGGATCTGACCGTCGGTGGCTGGGCGATTGCTTCGAACATTTTTGTTGACAATGGTGCAACAACGGCGTTTGCAGGTAGCTTCGATGACCGAGGACGGCGGATGGGTGATCGCGTCTATCGAGTGGCATCCAACAATGCTGGACGTGAACTTGGAACAGAGGATTACCATCGGATCGGATTTGCAGGCGCTCAGGAATTTGTTGGTGCGAACAGTTTTGCAGAAGGAAGTTGTGGCGTTGACCTGGAAACACGCGAGCTGATCCACGGTACTGATCGGCTGCAGCGGACTCTCTCTGGCGGTGGTGGACTCATTTTGGCCGGCACGGCCAGTTACGCTGGCGCAACAGGCACAATGAATAGGCTTTCCGCAATAGGCCGCGGAACACCAGCGGTCCGTGCCACGCAGGTCGCCGGCGTTGCAGTTTTGGAAGAAGGCCCATTCGGATCAATGGTGGTGGTTCCAGACGAGGGCATCGCAGGGGCCGTCGGGCTAGGTACCGAGATCCAATCGATCGGCCCATGCAATGTTGCCCCAATTAGTGGAGCTAATCCAATTGCTGGACTTCCTCGAGTCGGTAGTTCTCTAAAGACCGATCCGTATCACGCTTTCCCGAACGTCATAGATAACTTCGCATCCGGGGCGACAACTACGACGTTACGTTCGGGCGCAACGCTGCATCAAATTCAAGGGTCGCTGAATGGAGTGATCGGTCGTTTTGAATGGATCGTTCAAAACGGACAGCTTACGCATCGTATGTTCGTTCCTGGCGGCGGAGTTAATGGGATACCGATCAGACCATGAGTGCATTTACAAAGCTGAAGTTACAGTTCGACGTTAACTGGACGACGATACTTGTCGGTTGGGAAGGCCTTGGTGTCTTCTCTCCTTGGCCATCTCAAGCTGCCGATTTTCCTCCGCTGCTCACGGTGGATGAAGTGACGGATTATGCAAACGGACGTCTCGCGTTGTCTACTGACGCTGCTGAGGACGATTTGATTTTATGTCTGTTATCGCTCGATCTACATACCGAGAATCGTGAAACCATCGCGAAGTACATTGCGAAACTTTCCGGTTTACATGCGTCCGATCGTTCGCGCGAACTTCGGAAATGGCGGGTGGTCCTCCTGGAAGAAGAAGTGAGCAACATCCCAACGGATCCTCTTTACGGCCTAATTGCATTGACCGAGTTTTGGCAGAATTTTGGCTTCCCTGCGGATAGCCCGCATGAAGTTCAAGGAAAGGGAAACACGATCGATCCAAATGACTATTACGAGGAACGCAACTTTCAAAGGTTGGTCGCTCGTCACAAAAAATGGATTGGACAAGAGAAAGTAGAATTGCACACAAACGCATTAAATTGGACTTCGTTGGGGTCAAACTCGGGATTCGGGATTGGCACTTGAATTGTTATGCGTCTTCAGCCACTGTCGCCCATCACCGCTTCTGCTCCACACGGAACAGGCGGCGACTTTACGCTTCGAACGAATCGATAACCGCCATCGTCGCCGCATGTTTCGCCCAACTGCCGAAATTGGGAAACGAAAGGAAACGAAAGGGGACGCAGCTCATTGTTTTGCCTTGCCTGCCCAGTAATGAGCTGCGTCCCCTTTCTTCTGCCCTTTCTTCTGCCCCTTTCTTCTGCGTGACGGATGGAAATGGTGCCATCCATCCGTTGCAATGTGGATGAGCGTTGTGTAGAGTTTGCGGAATGTGGGCGGTTATCGGTGGCAGGTCTTGATTGACGTTGTTTTGGGGACAGGCAAATGGCACGGACAAATCGGCGGGATGTGTTGGCGGC
>JAYUVJ010000583.1:0-2519 GCA_043754155.1 Acidimicrobiia bacterium | reverse complement strand
GCGTTGAAGTCGTGCGCTCTGACCAGCGGCGCTGGGTTGACCCCCATTGGTTCCGCGGCAATAGTTACCTGCGGATTGGGTGGAACTGGGTCAAGCACGGTCGGGTAAGGAGACGACATTACTGCCGCCCCCTCCCCTCAGAACGGTGCAGGCGACTTTCATCGCACACCGCTCAAGCATCTCAAACGCCCGTTACAGGACGCAACGACGGACCATTGTAATCAGGGTGATGAACTTGCGTATGACAGGCAGGATGGAGCAGCACCAGATTTTCGAGTTCATCGTTGCCACCGTAGACCCGCCAGAGCAAGTGGTGAACATTCCAGCCCGTAGATCGGTTGATAAGCTCACCACAGATTGGACAGAGTCCACGCTGTAAGCGCCACAACGCCCGCAACTTGAAGCGCTTTGGTAATTCATCAACGGTTTTGCGGAATCTGCGTTGCTCGAAGTAGGGTTCCCATGCCGGGTCATAAGGATTGGCCGCCCCATAGATTTTGATATGACGGCGGATGGGAATCTGTGTTGGTCTAACCAACTTGACCGCGACTCGTTGTCCTGATTCATCGACAGTCGAAGCCTGGAATGGTTGCCGCCGACCCTGACCAGCGCTGACGTACTGTTGGTAAATCCAGCGCTGTGACTTGTTTCGATGGCGTGTTTTCGCCCATCTCCAAAGCATTCGATACAACTGGTCGTCAATCCGCTTGAAGGTACGGGATGCCGCGACATGACGATGATAGTTACACCAACCTTGGAGGATGGGGTTCAGCCGTCGGATGAGACCATAGGCGGACAGACTCTTCCCTTCTTCTTTGATGACGCTGCGTACTTTTTCGAGCAAGGTTTGCTGACTCTTGATCGATGGTTTGATAATCAACTTACCCTTGAATTTACGGATGGTGAAGCCTAGAAAATCAAACCCTTCGTTGATATGTGTGATGACTGTCTTCTCTGGTGACAACTGCAAGCCCCGTTGTGTTAAGAATCGTTCCACCAGTGGACGAATTTCTTGTTCCAGGAGTTGATGGTTGCTACAAGTGATGATGAAGTCATCGGCATAGCGCACCAGATGCACCTTCAGTCCCTTATGACGTGGATACTGTTTCTTCAACCGGGCTTCCAGGCCGTCTAAGGCCAGATTCGCCAGGACAGGCGAGATGATGCCACCTTGTGGCGTGCCTGCTTCTGTCTGGTGGAAGAGTTGGCGTTCGATGTAGCCTGCCTTGAGCCATTGCTGAAGGGTTTTCTTATCGGTAGGTACATCGGTGAGTAGCCAGTCATGGTCGATTTTGTCAAAACATGCCTGGATGTCCCCCTCGAGCACCCATTCGGCGGCTTCCTTGCGGTACAGAGCGTGAAAGCACTGCTCAATCGCGTCGGCACACGAGCGTTCCCGGCGAAAACCATACGAATTGGGGTCCCCACTTGTTTCGGCCACTGGTTCGAGGGCCAACAGATGTTGGGCTTGTTTCGCCCGGTCAAACATGGTGGGAATTCCCAGCGGTCGTTGCTTGCCATTCTTCTTGGGAATGTAAACTCGCCTGAGCGGTTGTGCTTGATAACCGTGGTTGTTCAGTTCTTTGACACTTTGCAACTTCTTTTCCGGCGTATTCCAAAGTACGTTATCGATACCTGCTGTTTTCTTACCCTGATTTTCGGTCACTCTCTTGACGGCCAGAAGTCTGGCGCTAAAAGAGCAACGCAGGAGCCGTTGCAAGGCTTTCACCTTGTTCCAACGCCCTTGTTTCATCGCCTTCACGATACGCACTTGTAGCCGTCGCACGTTGCGTATGGCATCACGCCAGTTGACGCTATGCCATGTCGTTTCGTGTATGGGTGCACCAACGCATGTTGTCATGGTTGTCATCTGCCTTCCCACTTTCAGACGGTTTCTCAAGTTCTCTCGTGACGAGACACCAGATGGAAGTTTGCGCAGTTTCCCGTGGGATGATGTTGCTTCCGCTCAATCCCTATCCACCTCATTACAAGGTGGCATTTGCTTTTTCCATCTTCCTTTGCCTGCTGCCCTATCGCCATTTTTTGCAGTTTGGTTTCCCTTACGGGAGAGCAACAGGTTTACCACGTTCCGTGTGGATACCTGTGTGACTTAGACCCCGCCTCTACCCCGGAGATGCTGCATCTGCGCTGAATGAGTTCGGAGCATCCAGTCCTGACCTCTTGCCGTTTTGGCCCAGGTGTGCCACCAGCTTTCACCTGTTGCTCGTAACGAGGCTGTAGCGATTCACGTTATGTTAGTCATATCACACAACCCTAGTCCCTGACGCCCTGCTAGTGGGCATCGCCGCTCCTGCTCACACATCGGCGACCGTTTAAAAAAAAACGAGGATACATTGTCCCCCGGCTTCGCACCTCACCGTTGCCAGCGACGCACTTGGGGTAGGGTACTCGTAGCAGAATACCAGGTTACATCAGAATCTCTCCTGCGTAACAGCTATCCACACGACTTCGTGTCGCACCCGAACCCAAAGCTGTGCCGCCAGGCGATAGCGGGTGAC
>JAYUVJ010000582.1:0-6485 GCA_043754155.1 Acidimicrobiia bacterium | reverse complement strand
CCAGAGCATGTCGTGATTTTGAGGCCGACTGGGCCTGTGTGATTGATCACAACACATCTAGTCCTTTGGCGTCGGTGGGTAAGGCGCCAGAAAACACTTGGATTAGCGCATTCCTGCAAGGAAGCCGTGCTTCGCTTCGCGTGGCTGCTGGAGAAACCGGGCCTGATGATGTGGCTTGGGCCAACCTCTCCGCCGCAGATCTCAGCCTGGTGCTGGGTCGCGGCGGTCGGCCGTTTCGTTCCCGCGAACGACGTCAAGCCACCGCACTGGCCCGGATCGCCGATGCCCGTTGGACGGAACTAGTGGTGCGCGCTCGCTAGTTAGGGTCAGTGATCGCAAAACGGCTGTTGATCTGCATGCTTTCTCGCACGGTTGGATTGACCGGATGAATTCCGGTTTCTTTGCCTATAGTGACGTTGGCGTTTGGAGTGAGGTCACCTAGCCCTTCACTCGCAGGTTTTGACCGGACTCTAATTCGGTCAACGCCGTGGATCAGGCCTGATCAGACTGCCCAGTTGCGACTACGTTCGACGGCGCGGAGCCAATCCGCGTGCAGGGCGTTTACAGCTCCGGGTGTGGCCTTGGGGGTGAAACGAGCTGCTTCTTTCCATGCCGTTGAGACATCGTTGGTAGATGACCAAACGCCTTCCGCTAGCCCAGCAGCGAAGGCTGCGCCAAGGGCTGTGGATTCGGCCACCATTGGCCTGCACACGGGAACTTGTAGCTGGTCGGCCTGGAGCTGCAATAACAAGTCCATTACGGAGGCTCCACCGTCGACACGAAGCTCAGCTATTGGGGTGCCCGATGCTTTGGCCATCGCGTCCATTACGTCGCGCACTTGGTAGGCGATTGATTCAACCGTAGCGCGAGCAATATGGGCACGTCCTATTCCGCGAGTGAGTCCAACAATTGTTCCGCGTGCATAGGGATCCCAATAGGGGCTGCCCAATCCAGCGAAGGCCGGTACGAGATAACACCCGTCGGTGGAGGGAACGCTCGACGCAAGAGGTCCGATTTCTGCAGCACTTTTGATGATTTGTAGGCCATCGCGCAACCATTGAATGGCCGCACCGGTGGCGAACACAGCACCTTCATATGCGTACGTATATTGTCCGTGTAGGCCTAGATCCCAAGCGACGGTGGTGAGTAAACCATCGACCGGTGCTGGACAGGTTCCGCCGACGTTGAGCAACAGGAAACTCCCGGTGCCGTAGGTGTTCTTAGCCATACCCGGCTGAAGGCAGGCTTGTCCAAACAACGCAGCCTGTTGATCGCCCAAAATACCGCTGACAGGAACACCGGCGACAACACCTCCGGCAACATTGGAAGTGACCACCCCAAGGCGTTCTGCACTGGCACGCAACTCAGCTAAGGCGCCCATAGGCACACCGAGTCGGTCGCACAGCTCGGCACTCCAGGTTCGGGTGGTGATGTCATAGAGCATGGTGCGGCTGGCGTTGGAGGGATCCGTTACGTGCACGCCATTATTTATGCCGCCGGTGAGATTCCACACCAGCCAGTCATCAACGGTACCTAAGGCCAAGTTCGCTGAAGCAGCAACGCCGCCTTCGGTGAGTAACCACGCCATCTTCGTCCCGGAAAAATACGGGTCGAGTACCAGGCCGGTTTTGGCTCGCACGGTGGGGAGGAACCCGTCGGCAGTGAGGGCATCACAACGGGCGGCGGTTCTGCGGTCCTGCCACACAATGGCCCGATGCAATACCTGGCCGGTAACCCGGTCCCACGCGACGACGGTTTCTCGTTGGTTGGTAATTCCAATGGCAGCAATGGTGGTGCCCGGAGCGAGAACCTTGGTGACCAGCTCATGCAGTGTGGTTTGGACGACTTCCCAAATCTCATTGGCGTCATGTTCAACCCAGCCCGGTTGCGGAAAGTGTTGGGTGAACTCCCGATACGACATTCCGCACGGGGCACCGTTGGTATCAATGGCGAACGACCGAACACCTGTTGTACCGGCATCAATAGCAATGACCACACTCATGATCGCCAGCGTATCGGTGGCGGGAGAACGATGTGACGTTTGGTTACATGAACTGGCTGGTGTTGCCGCTGATTTGACGAAACGTTTTACGTTGCTGGAATTAGGGTTGAGGCCATGAAAATTGCCTTGTTGACAGCCGGTGGTCTCGCTCCTTGCCTCTCAGCTTCCGTGGGTGGACTCATCGCCGCGTATACCAAGCTCGATCCAGCCGCCGAGATCATTGGATACCGTGACGGCTACGCAGGGCTTCTCAAAGGTGACTCGGTGGTGATCGATGCTGCGGCCCGAGCCGGCGCACTTGAATTGCTTCGCCATGGCGGTTCGCCGTTGGGAAACAGCCGGGTAAAGCTCACCAACCAGAAGGACTGCGTAAAGCGCGGACTGGTTCCCGAAGGCGCCGATCCGCTCCATGTTGCGGCTGAACAACTCACCCGTGACGGAGTCCAAGTGCTCCACACCATCGGCGGCGACGATACCAACACCACCGCAGCAGATTTGGCAGCGTACTTAGCATCAAACAACTATGCCCTAACCGTGGTTGGCCTACCCAAGACCATCGACAACGACGTGTACCCCATAGCGCAATCCCTAGGTGCACATACGGCTGCTGAGGAAGGAGCGATTTTCTTTGAGCACATTGTCTACGAAGGTACGGCCAACCCACGCTCGTTGATTGTGCATGAAGTGATGGGCCGCAACTGCGGATGGCTCACTGCCGAAACTGCCCGGGTGTACCGTTCGCGCCTGCTGGCCCGTGCTGAGGCGCCGCTTGCTTACGGTCACGCCTTCTTTGATCTTGATGCGGTGTACCTGCCGGAATCACCCGTCGATATTGCCGCGGAAGCTACCCGTCTGCGTGCCGTAATGGACCGCAAAGGCTCCGTGAACGTCTTCGTTTCTGAAGGTGCAGCCGTTGCCGATATCGTTGCCGAAATTGTGGCCAGCGGTGGGGAAGTGGAGCGTGATGCGTTTGGTCACGTGAAACTCGACAAAGTCAATGTGGGCGCATGGTTCGCCAAGAAGTTTGCTGACTTGATCGGTGCCGAAAAAGCCCAGGTGCAAAAATCCGGTTACTACGCCCGAGCTTCAGCAGCGAACGAAGCTGACCTTGCCCTTATAGCCACGATGGTTGACTTCGCGGCGCAGTCGGCCCTTGCTGGCGTAAGTGGAGTAATCGGCCACGACGACGATCGCAACAACGAACTACGGGCTATTGAGTTCCCACGCATCAAGGGCGGCAAACTCTTCGATCCCAAAACCGAGTGGTTTTCCGACATGTTGAAAGACATCGGCCAAACTGCCTGAGCACGCGATCGAGCGAGCCGTTTGAGCAAGCTGCGGAGTTAGATGACCGTCAGTAGCTCCAACGAGTTCGCTGACGGATCCAGAACTTGTCGATACCGATTGTTATGGCTTTGGTTCGAGCATTTCAGCTAAACGAACCAGGGTCTTTTCGATCGATTTGGCGTTACGAGCGGGGTAGCGGGCCAACTCGATAAACAACGGGCTTTTCGCCGTGGCCCAATCGAAGGTTTCGGTAACCATCGCCCCACCATCAGCGGGCGCGATCTGCCAACGCCAACGGTGACCGCCAAAGTGACGCCATGCAATGAGCCGGTCCGGTTCGAACTCTACAACCGTGTTTTGCATTTTGTAGGGAACGCCGATTTTCATATTCATACCGAACTCGGTGCCCAACACCAGCGAGGTTGGTGTGCCTTCTCGGGCCGATTGGACACTTCCTGATCCATCAATCAAGGAGTGTTTGGAAGGATTGCTGAGAACCTCAAAAATCGCCGCAGGCGTAGCCTTTATGAAACGGGTTCTCGAAACGAATCGTGTTTTGGCCATGCCAGCCACTGTAGGTCGCTCTCACCACTAAATGCTTGCCAACTCAAATCCGAACAACGAATCCAAACAAACCGATGACACAACTCGTTCCAAACAGCTTCGATCGATGAGTTGGATCGTTAACTCAGATGAGCGGCTCGGACGGATGGGCACTGTCGAGAAGAGATCGCAGGGAGGCGTGGATTGAGGCTCCCGCTGCGATGCACATCGCTGACGTAGGTTCGCCTGTGCCGGCACGATCCGTCACTGTTCCTCCGGCTTCGCGAACCAGTACTATTCCTGCGCTCATGTCCCACGGATTGAGGCCCGTTTCGTAATATCCATCGAGGCGTCCACAGGCTACGTAGGCCAGATCTAAGGCCGCCGATCCACCCCGGCGGATATCGCGGACGTGCGCAGCAATGTTGGCCACCACGCCACCCTGCCAGGCCCGTCGTGTGGACTCGTACCCAAAACCGCTGGCCACCAAGGCCATTGCCGGATCTGAACACGCAGAAACGGTGATTGCTACGCCATTCCGGGTAGCTCCCCGTCCGCAGGTGCTTATGAAGGTTTCCCGCAATGTGGGGGCTTCGACCACACCGACGACGGGCATCCCATCGATTTCCACTCCCACCGAAACACTCCACTGAGGATTGCCGTAGAGGTAATTTGTGGTGCCGTCGAGGGGATCAATAACCCATTTCACCCCAGTGCTTCCCTCCGTACTGGTGCCTTCTTCACCCAAGATCCCATCGTGGGGACGAGCAGCCCGAATGCCCTCAACCAGAAGATCCTCGGCGCCTTTGTCCATCTCCGAAACCATGTCGGTCCCCGAAGATTTCGTAGTGATCTGCTCCCGCGGGCGATCCACCCCGGCCAGTAAAAACGCGCCGGCTTCTTTCGCCAAACGGGTAGCAAGTTCAGTGAGTTCAGTCAACAGATCAGCGTTGTAAGCCATGCCAAGACCGTAGTTGGAACTCTGGCGCTCCTCAGGCTCAGCCAAACGAACTGCTGGACGCAAATTACTGCTTGGGAACTGCTGGTGGCAGCGGACGATCTAGCGCCCGCCATTCGCCCATGGCTCGCAGAACCAGAACAGCAACAATGGCGATTCCGCCAGCAGTAATCAATGCTCCAAGCAATGCTCCAACACCTAAGGCAGTCGAGGAAGCGTGGACCGAGGAAACTTTGGTGACGCCGTAACCTATAACTGCGCCAACAGCGCCACCCGCAAGGATGGACGCGAAGGCCAAAATCCGGGCGACCGAAGATGGGAGCGCGCTCAAGTTGCTGCGAGGCGCAGGCCCAGTGGCTGTATAGCGCAACGATCCGTCCGGGTTCTGTTTGGTGCCTCTCGGCCTTGCGGCTTGCAGTTTTTGTACCTGTGGCTTGTCGTTTGGTGACTCTTGCGTGCTGCTCATGAGTCCTCAATTCTGCCGGAACAAAGTGGCGTCTCGTGGCGAAACATCTAGATTCTGAATAATTTAGTGGGTAGACGCCGCGCTACTTGGCCCTGCGGCTCCAGTCGACCGGAATCAATCACTGCTACGTGACAGGATGAAGGCATGGGTGCCCACGCAATGACCGCTGGAAACAAAGAGGACGGGCTACGCCGTTGGCGAGTTGCTGGAGGAATCATTGACGTAGACGGGCGAGTTCTTCTGGTTGAAAACCTTCGTCGCCACGGCGGAACCGACTGGTCACCTCCCGGCGGTGTTGTGGAGCCAGGCGAAGACTCGGTGGATGGCCTTACCCGTGAAGTGATCGAAGAAACGGGCCTGGTTGTGACTTCCTGGAGCGGCCCGCTGTATAGCGTGGAAACCGTTGCCGAAGACATGGGCTGGCATCTCTCCGTGCAAGTCTTTAAGGCAGTTTCGTGGACCGGGCACGTGACAATCGGAAACGACCCTGACGGCATCGTCGTTAGTGCCAACTATGTGGATTTAGAGGAATGCGCCGCCAAAATGGCCGACAACGGTCGGTGGGTCCGCGAGCCGTTAATTGCCTGGATGCAAGAACGATGGCATGACCATAGGGTGTTTCGGTACCATCTCGGCGGAACTGATCGCAAGAACCTGAAAGTAACCCGAAAGTAAGCACGCGAACTATTGCGAATGCGGCCACGAGAATGCCACGTGTACCTATGAATTCCGTTAGTGTTCCAAATAGGGTTTCGCCGCTGGCCGACGGCGTCCGAACGATCCTGCACGTTGACATGGATGCGTTCTATGTGGCGGTAGAAACACTCCTTGATCCAACGTTGGCTGGGAAGCCGGTAATCGTGGGCGGTGATGGAGCCCGAGGTGTGGTGGCCAGCTGCTCCTATGAGGCTAGGGCCTACGGTGTGCGATCGGCTATGCCTTCCTCGACCGCGAAGCGGCTGTGTCCTCACGCAATATTTGTGCGCGGGAACCACGGATTGTATGGCGAGTACAGCGAAAAGATTCACGAAGTTTTTGCCCGGTTCTCACCGTACGTGGAAGGTATTGCCCTCGACGAAGCCTTTCTGGATGTGAGCGGATCGCGACGCTTACACGGATCCGGATCAGCCATTGCCGCGAAAATTCGTATCATCATCGGCAACGAGCTTGGGCTCCCGTGTTCGGTGGGTGTTGCAACATCGAAGCTCCTTGCCAAGCTGGCCTCAAAG
>JAYUVJ010000581.1:0-2062 GCA_043754155.1 Acidimicrobiia bacterium | reverse complement strand
ATTGCTATTCGATGACTACTACTACGTCGCCTGCGCCCACGGTGTCGCCGGCTTTGACTTTGATTTCCTTCACGACGCCGGACTTTTCGGCGTTGATGTGGTTTTCCATTTTCATGGCTTCCAACACCACAACTGCAGCGCCAGCTTCAACGGTTTGACCTATTTCCACCAACACCTTAACGATGGTGCCTTGCATGGGAACAGTCACCGATCCCGATCCACCAGCCGCAGCCCCAACAGAAGACGCAGCACGCTTTGGTTTAGCGGCCCCAGCTAAAACTCCGCCCGCAGCAACGCCAACGATTGGGCCACTTTCAGGTACCCAGGCCTTCACGGCGAAACGCTTGCCGTTAACTTCAACGTCGAGATCACGTCGAACGCGAGCAGGTTCGCCTTCAACGCCGGGAACCGAAACAGGATCTGAGCCCTTTGTGGCTACCAAGCCGGAAAGGTCCAGCTTGTCTTCAACCCACTTCGTCGAGTGGATAGCGGCCGCGAAATCGGGATGCTCAAGGATGGCCAGATCGGCAGGAATCGTGGTGTGGACGCCGGTGATGGTGGTCTCACGCAAAGCACGAATGGTGCGGGCAATAGCAGTCGGACGGTCCTTCCCCCACACAACCAGCTTGGCGATCAGGTTGTCGTAGTACTGCGAAACGGTATCCCCGGCTTCGTATCCCGCGTCAACACGAACGCCGTAACCATCGGGACGAACAAAGGATGTAAGGGTTCCAGGTGACGGCATGAACTTGCCAGCCGTTGGATTCTCCGCGTTCAACCGAACCTCGATGGCATGTCCGCGACGCGAAGCATTGATCTCATCTTGCGTCATCGGCAATGGTTCGCCCGAAGCGACACGGATCATCCACTCGACCAAATCGATACCGGTAACCACTTCGGTTACGGGATGCTCAACCTGCAAACGAGTGTTCATTTCCAAGAAAAAGAATGCACCGTCTTCGTAAATGAACTCAACCGTGCCGGCGTTGTAATACCCAACCGCCTTGGCCAACTTCACGGCGCACTCACCCATTGCCTCGCGCAACTCCTGCGAAAACTCTGGCGCTGGAGACTCCTCAATGAGCTTCTGGTGACGACGCTGCGCCGAACAATCCCGCTCGCCCACCCACACGACGTTGCCATGCTGGTCGCCAATGATCTGCATCTCGATATGGCGGGGCCAGGTGAGGTAACGCTCGATGTAGGCCTCGTCGCGTCCGAACGCCGATTTTGCTTCACGCTGGGCTGATGCCAATTGGTCGTCAACTTCGGCGGCTGAGCGAACAACTTTCATGCCCCGTCCGCCACCACCGAAGGCTGCTTTGATGACAATCGGATAGCCAAACTCGGCCCCGAAAGCACGGATGTCATCGGGACCCTTCAGGAACTCGACGGTGCCTGGAACCATCGGCACATTGGCCTTGGCCGCGGCGATACGGGAGGAAACCTTGTCACCCATCACGTCGATCGCCTCAGGTGGGGGACCAATGAAGGCAATGCCCTTGGCGGCAATAGCCCGAGCGAAATCGGTGTTCTCGGAGAAGAACCCGTATCCGGGGTGAACCGCATCGGCACCCGAATCGTCGATGGCTTTGAGAATCGCCTCGGTATTGAGGTAACTCTCAGCGCTGGTGGTGCCGCCCAGCGCGTAAGCCTCATCGGCCATCCGCACGTGCATGGCGTTGCGATCAGCCTCGGAGTAGACCGCCACCGTGGCAATCCCCATCTCACGAGCGGTACGAATGACACGGACAGCGATTTCGCCACGATTAGCGATCAAGATCTTCTTCAACATGAGGCGCCTATTCTTCACGCTTGAACGCCCCGGTGCCAGACAACTCACGTCGAACGGCCTCTTTTTGCTGACATGCCCGCCAGTTTGGGACGAAATTCACACATTAGGTTCCCTACGACGGCGAAGTTCCTGGGGTTTGCAACCCGCTCTGCTTGCCGCTGCCGCCACATCGGGAGGAGGCGGCGTGTGGCTCCAGTGACCGTTTGGCCCCCCAGTGACGCATTCCAGCCCCAAACGGTCCCCCGAGCCACACGCCAAAACGAACCA
>JAYUVJ010000580.1:0-3706 GCA_043754155.1 Acidimicrobiia bacterium | reverse complement strand
CCCGAGAACGATGGACGGGCAATCTTTCGCAGGTATGGTCGCAACTTGCCGTAAAGGACGTGATCTGCCGAAAAGAGAAACTTGGAGCTGCCCAGCTCGCCAGCTTCAACCTCACCAACCTTGAGGAACTCTCCATCTGAATTGAGGTTCTCCAATCCAACGTACGTCGAGCCAGAAACGATCTTTCCAGCTTGAACCGATTCTCGGTCAATGTCGCCCACAGAATCGAGACGAACCATCGGCCAGGGTTTGCTCACAGCATGGCCCGGAGGTCGGTGATTGCTTGTTGGATTTCGGTCTCCAAGTTGGCCAAATCGGCGAGGATGTCTTTGGGGTGGCGGTGTTCAACGACCTCGTGCACAACCTCTTTGTAGCGGTTGATAGAGAGGTCATAGCTCTGCGCGACAATGGCGGCTTTGGGGACCGTGAACGATTGGGCGGTGCGGGGGTTTGAAAGCTCGGAATCGTTTCGGTGTGTCCAGCGGCTGGCAACGTCGGGCAGATTGTTTTTCAAATGCTCGTCGGCAGAAAGAGAAACCCGCACGCCCAACTTGTCAACCGGTAAAAGCTCTGTGCGCTTATCATCGAGACTGCGACCATCAGCGGTCATGTCGTAGAACCACACATTGTCTGTTCCACCGGAATTGGTTTTGGTGAACAACAGGATCGCGGTTGATACGCCCGCATAGGGTTTGAAAACGCCCGACGGGAGCGAGATGATGCCGTCGAGTTTGTGATCCTCAACGATTATGCGCCGCAACTCCTTGTGGGCCTTGGAAGATCCGAACAGCACGCCATCGGGCACGATTACCGCAGCTCTTCCGCCTGGCTTCAGCAACCGTAAGAACAGCGCCACAAACAGCAGCTCGGTTTTCTTGGTTTTTACGATCTGCAACAAATCCTTCGCAGTGTTCTCGTAATCGAGCGAACCGGCGAACGGGGGATTGGCCAGAATCAGGGAGTACTGCTCTTCATCGCCAGCGTGGGCTTCGAGGAGTGAATCTTTGTAACGAACGTCGGGCCGCTCGACACCGTGGAGCAACATGTTCATCGAACCAATCCGCAACATGGTTTTGTCAAAATCGTAACCATGGAACAAACCGTCATTAAAATGTGCACGTAGTTTCGCATCCGTGAGCACTTCAGGCCGATTGTCGCGGAGATACTCACCCGCCGCTACCAAGAACCCACACGTGCCTGAGGCTGGATCGCAAATAACATCCGTCGGCACAGGGGCGGTGAGTTCAACCATCAACTGGATGATGTGGCGAGGAGTGCGGAACTGCCCGTTTTGGCCTGCGGTTGCGATCTTGCCGAGCATGTACTCGTACACATCGCCCTTGGTGTCGCGGTCATCCATGCTTACTTCGCTGAGGGCATCAACCACCTTGGAGAGCAGCGAAGCAGTAGGGATGGTGAAGCGGGCATCGCGCATGTGTGAGGAGTACGTGGAGTCCTCGCCGCCGATGGTTCGCAGCCAGGGAAACACGTGCTTATCGATCACCTCAAACATTTCCTCAGGACCAAGATTCTTGAACCGTGACCAACGAAAATCGGCATAGGCGCGGCGATTGTTTTGGCCCACGTCGCCATCGAGACCCTCAGGAAACACTCGGCGATCCATGGGTTGGTTGAGGCGGCGGGCCTTGTTCTCTTCGAGGGTTTCTAGATCGTCGAGACGCTTGATGAACAGCAGGTAGGTGATCTGCTCCATGACCTCCAACGGGTTGGCAATCCCACCGCTCCAAAACGCGTTCCAGATGCCATCGATTTGGCTTTTCAATTCACCGGTAACCACGAACTGCCTACTTCCAAGAGAACCATTGGACGGCCAAACCCACTCCGCCAAAACTGAGCATCAACTTAGTTCGCCAGGGCCAAGCAGGCTGCGTTTGGAAGGAAAGTACGGTGGATGCGGTCTAGAGGCCATGAACAGGCGAAATGACTTGAATATTGCGTTCTAAACGTGGCATTGTTTGGTCTTGCGCGGAAATGGACTGTCAGCTCGGATCCCACCGATTTACTATGCAGAACTTGCCCCGGCGCCGGTATTGCCTGGGGGTGTGTCCGGAACACGAGCAGTGAGGATGGAAGGCTTCGGGAAAGCCGACTCGGCCTCGCACCCGTTTTTGGTCTTCAACGAGTTCGTCGCTGGGCAGATTGCTTCCGTGGTTGGGGTCCCCGTCCCACCTGGCGCTCCGGCAATTCTCGATTCGGGAGTTGAAAAGATCTGGATAAGCCTTTCATTTTCGAAACCCGGAGCGGGGCCTCCGCCGCCAACGACTGGTTCGGCAGTCGTTAAGGCAAGCGAGCGGATGGCTTGCAAGATATTGGCCTTTGACGTGTTGATTGGAAATGGTGACCGGCACGAAGGCAATGTGTCCGTGTCCTCGAATCGAATCGACCTGTGGGATCACGACCGGGCCATACTGAGCCACGGGATACCCCAACTTATGTCAACTCCTGATGCGATGGCGTACCTCGCTTGCTACCAGAACGACTTCATAGTGGATGGAGTAACTGACAGGCTCTCTCAGGCGCATCTGCTTCTGGACGCAGTAAGCGATGAGGCGAACTTTTGGAGGCGACCAAGCAAATTCAACGCCGCTGCACAAACGAGGTTATTGCGGAAGCTGTCGATGATGCGTGCCGCCTACAGCTGTCCGGCGTTAGTCCTGCCATTGCTGAACGCGTGGGAGAATTCTTAAGATTTAGGCGTGACAACCTACAAAAACTTTTCGTTGAGCATCGGGAAGCTTTGACCAGCTGTACCGGGTGGTCACTGCTGTGGAATCTATCCGAAGGAGGAAACTGAATGAGCACTAAGTACTTTCTTGCAAAACATATGAGTGACCCTTTCCGTGGCGAATGCCGAAACGTGGGGGTTCTGGTCGACGATGGCTCCGCTCAAACCGGGCGCTTTCTCGGGCAAAGTTCACCGGGTCCTGGGCATGTACACGGTCGGAGCATCCGCGGGTTGTTTGCCGATCTCGAAACCTATCGTTCGTGGGTCAAATTTTGGTACGACGGTGCGGCCGATATCGCCAAGCTAAGTAACGCTCGGCGTGCGATTGACCAGTATTGGATCGAGCCTCAACCGGGGGAGTTGATTCTCGACCACGAACTGAGCGGGCTAGACCAGATTGCCGACTACTTGTTTCAGACTCTGGTGAGCGAATCCAACAAGGACATGCCGATACCGCTTCGAGAAGCTGTTGATCGAGTCATCGCTAACGCCGGCCTTAGTCGGATGTCGAATTTTAAACGGGACTATCCCGTTGAGTCGGTCGCTCAAGAAGGAGACGAATCGGAGCTCTTTACCTTTCCTCTTGCGTACCAGGGCGAGTCGTTGCAGGTCGGCCAAATAGTAAGCCTTCACCAACCGATGTTTACCGAATCTGCACTCTGGAAATTTACCCACATCCCGAAAGACATTGGGCGAATTGCGATTGTGAAGCGTGGCGACGACACTGATCAATATCGTCGGAGCTGCCGCCAGCTTGATAAGCACGCAACAGTTATTGACATCGATTCAAAGAGCGCCGAGAGCGACATAATGAAGGCCTTTACTGTCGCGGCCTGAAGGACGCCTATCAACCAAGTGAGTGCCATGGGCATGATGGAATGGGAAGCAAAGGTTCTCGCAACGCCAAGGGCGGCCGTGCGCATTGCTAAAATTGAAAAGGAGCTGAGGAAGGCGGTGAAC
>JAYUVJ010000579.1:0-2015 GCA_043754155.1 Acidimicrobiia bacterium | reverse complement strand
AATTCGATTCACTTATACAGACAACCTACGTTCAAACGGCGACAAGAAGGCGTGTAGCTGGGAGATCACAGTTGATGGCGAAAGCTGCAGCCCCTCGCTGCATTTCGACAAGTACAACGCCAAGCATAGTGATTGGACGTCGCTGGACGTCCATCAGCCATCGTCCTTGGTTGGAACATGTTTGGGCTTGTCGGCAGGGACCCACAAGGCGCGCGTGAAAGTAGGGCCGACTCCCAACACGACCGAGGGACTGGGTGACTGTTACACAGGGTGGAGTCTGCAGTATTGGGCACTTGAGGCTGAGGAGGTTTACTAATGACGATAGAAGTCTTGCGGTCAGTATCTAAAGGGGTCGAATTTATCGCCAGGCGACGTGTGCTTGCATCTATAGGAGTGGTTTTGATAGGTGCATTGGCAACGCAACTTCAAAGCGTCCGGGCCGAAGGCGCACCGGATAGGGCAAGTCAGCCTTTGACGTACTCCGGCACATTGGAAGAAGACGGTGCTCCTGCGACAGGGCAAAAGACTGTGCGGCTTGAACTGTATTCAGATGCAGTGTTGGCGGATACACCTTCTCGGAAGTGCAGTGTGGGCCCAGTGATGACTGCGTTTGAGAAGGGAACTTTTCGCGTCGCTCTTGATGAAGCCTGTCTTGCCGCCGTTCAAGCAAATCCAAACTTATGGGTGTCGATCGAAGTTGCTGGAAATGTCCTTCCTCGAAAGAAGCTCGGAGCCGTCCCCTATGCAATGGAGGCCACTCATGCAGTGACTGCGAGTGGAGCAAGCGGTAGTCTGGCGGCAATGGTGGTGCCTGCTGGGGCCGTCATGGCCTTCGATTTGGACGCGTGCCCTTCGGGGTGGGAAGCGTACGCCGCCGCTCAAGGCAGAACGGTGGTTGGGAGCAACCCGGCGGGGAATGAGCTGTCCGTACGTACCCGAGGACAGAAGCTTGGAGAGGAGACCCACGTGATGTTGGTGAAAGAGGTCCCTCCACACAAACATCAGGGAACCACTAGCAGCGCAAACCGGTTGGGATCGATGGCCGTGGTGCACCAGGCCGGTTCGGGGTGGCAACCAAACCACATGATGGGGCACTCAGGAGGCGCCGTTACCTACCTCGGAGAGACCGATTGGCCATTCTCCGCTCATACACACAACTTCGAGACCGACAACGGGCCCGGAACAGCCGCCCCCCACAACACCATGCAACCCTCGCTGGTTCTTCTTTACTGTCGAAAGCAGTGACACTTCCCTGACTGGCGAAACACTCGGCAACTACCAGAGGAACTCGTCGAATTAAGCATCGTTCGTTTTAGCGTGGCGTCGCCGCGTATTGGCGTCTTTGAAAGAGGGAGAGCGTAAAATGGCAAGACCGAGGAGCTTTTTGAAATCTATTTTCGCAGTGGGAGCGATGACTGCTGCGCTTGTGGGCTGCGGCACCACGAGCGACAAGGGCAGCGGGCTCGACGCATCAGTTGCGGACGCAACAGTCAACGGCGCCGGTGGGAGCCCCGGTATCAACGTTGGCGGTCTGGGCGGAAGCGCTGTCCAAGAGCCCGACGCTGGTGCTGACACCGCAGCACCCGTGGTCCCCCCAAGTGGAATGGTGCTACGCGCTGGGGGCATCACCAGCCTTGGTGGAATCGTGACGTCGGGAACACTGTCTTTGTACGACGATGGTTTCGAGGTCGCGGACCGCGCTTGCTCTGCTGACGGCGTGCTGTGTGTTACCGGCGGAATTGTTCCTTAAGCGAAGGGTAACTTGATGAACCGAAAAACTGTGACTTTATGTTCCACGTTGGGGCTTAGCTTTGGGATCGCTGGAACCCATCTGCAACATGTGTTTGCCGATGGTGCGCCGGACAAAACCAAGGAGCCCCTGGTGTACGCAGGCACGCTTGACGAAGACGGCATGCCCGCCTCTGGCACCAAAAACGTGCGCATCACGTTGTATTCGGACGCAGAGAAGGCAGGCACCGAATTCATAAAATGCATCACTGAATCGCCGACCACGC
>JAYUVJ010000578.1:0-4222 GCA_043754155.1 Acidimicrobiia bacterium | reverse complement strand
TTTAACCAGGAATCACGGGAATTGATGAAGTTCCTAACAACACGGCTGTAGGTTCGAGGCGTGGGTTTTCGAGATCGACTTCGGCTGGCCCAAGACCATGCCCTAACACTGGGCAGCCTTCCGTCGCGCTTGGCTGCCGCTCATGGCCACCGTTTGCTGGCGGTACAGGGTGATTCTGCCCAATGGTCGGCTCACGATCTCGATCGGATTACCGCTCAGTGGAGTTCCTCGTTGGCGCAGGTGATTGTGCCGGGTGAACGAGTGGTGGTTGCGCTGCCCAATGGTTACGAGTTCTTCCTGGCTTGCCTGGCAGTCTGCCGCACTGGTGGGGTTGCGGTCCCCGTAAACGACAAGAGCACGGCCAACGAGATTGCCCATATCGTGAGTACTTCGGGTGCGTCGGTAATGTTGCGAAGCGTTTCCGATCTGGAATCACCCGCTCGACTGAGTTCGCAGCCGGATACTAAAAAACGAGCCCGTTCCTCTAAGACGAACGCCGAACCCGCGGCCAGAAAAGATCCAATCGACGGTGCTTTGCGTCGGTCCGCTTCACCCAACGATGTTGCAGCCATATTCTTCTCGTCGGGAACCACCGGTAAACCAAAGGGTGCAGAGCTTTCTCATCGAGGCTTGCTCGCCGGAACACAAAAGCTTGCCGCCCTGCCCACGAACCTCCGAAGTGACGAGGCCATCGTGGCCCTACCCGTCGCCCACATCATGGGCTTTGCTGCTTACCTCGGTGCTGCACTTATGGGCATGCAGTTATTTGTGCACGAACGATTCTCGGCCGAAGCGGTTCTGGATTCGATTGAGATGCGCCAAGCTTCGGGATTCATAGGTGTACCTGCCATGTATCGAATGCTTGAAGAAGCTGGTGCCGCATCGCGGGATCTTTCCTCTGTGCGCTTATGGATGAGTGGAGCCGATGCCATGCCGCCTGAACTCGCCCGTAGTTTTCAGTCCTATGGCGCCACAGCCAAAATTCCCTTCCTCGGAAGGCCTATTGGTGAAGCGGCGTTCGTCGAGGGTTACGGCATGGTGGAACTCTCCGGTGGTGCCGCCATCAAGTTCACCCCGCCGTTCGCCGGTTCGTTGTTCAGCAGGCCCATCGGCCTTCCACTGCCCTCAAACCAACTGCGCGTGGTCGACGACAAAGACCGCCAAGTACCTATAGGCCAAGTGGGCGAACTCCTAGTCAAAGGACCCGGCGTCTTACAGCGGTACCGAAATGATGAAGCTGCAACAGAGGCAACCATGACGGTCGATGGCTGGTTACGGACCGGTGATCTGGCCAAACGTCAACCTTTCGGGACGGTGGAGTTTGTGGGCCGAGCGAAAGATGTCATCAAAGTTGGCGGCTACTCAGTGTTTGCCGCCGAGGTTCAAGCCGTTTTGGAAACCTTCGATGGGGTTGCCGAAGCCAGTGTCGTTGGACTTCCCGATACCCGCATGGGCGAGAGTGTGGCGGTCGCTTTGCGTCAGCTGAGGGATTCGCCACCTATCGATCTTGAAGCCGTGAAAGCCTTAGCCACCGAAAAATTGGCGAAGTACAAAGTGCCACGACATTGGCTTATCGTCACCGATCTACCCAGGACCGGAAGTTCAAAAGTGCAACGCCAAGCCGTTCGCGATTTGTTTGTTGTGGAGAGGAAAGACCCGTCATGAGAACTACCTCCCCGATGCCCCAAAGATCGAATGTCACGACACTGATTGCTTGCACGCTGGCCGTGGCCACTGGACTGATCGCAACTTCGAGCCAAGCCGACGGTGCTCGCCGAGTAAGCGTCAAAAGAAAAACTGTGTCAAAAACAACGAAACTCACCACAAAACCTTCGCTTGCGAAATCAAAAAAGTCCGCCGGAAACCCAGGATCAACGCTCGCGCCCGTAACGACAACGACTTCGATCGCTACGCCGATCCCCGCTCCAACCGTTTCGCTCCTTCCTCCTGCCGCACTCTCTGCTCCCACTGCCACGGCGGCCATTTCCGCATCCTCAGCATCGATCCCCTTAGCAACGGCACTAGGTGCAGGTGCCGCAATCACTCTTCCGGCAACGCCAACACCGGTCGCCGGAGCAGCACTTGGCACATCTTCCATCCCCGCGCCAGTTGTCGCAGGCATTGATGTCACCGACAAAACCGCAACCTTAAGACTCGAACCAGCATCACCAACACTCTACGCGCACATACGATTTAGTGGTGCAGGTTTTGAACGGTTTGCCACCGAGATCATTGGTACCGCGGGCCAAACTAGTTTCTCCTTAGGTCGAGCGCCTGATCCCAATACCCAGTACACACTGCGCATCAGTTGGGATAGCGGCCCGGCACCCACAGCTGCGGACCTGTCCACACCAAAACCACCAATCGCAGCAACGGCATTGCCCACGCTTCGATCCGCAACTGCAGGATTGGAAACCCTAAAGGTGCTCCCGCCACGATTTCCACAACCCGCCAACCGCGGCCCCGGATTGGTTGCCGGACAAGGCTGGACGTCGTTGCTCACCAGTTCGTTGGAAACTACCCGTCGCAATCCCTGTGTCCCGTGGAAAATTATTTACGACGACCGCAACGCCCCACTCGATTTTCAGGACCGATTGAAGTCATCCATTACCCAAATCGCTGAGGCCAGCGGCGTGCCCATTGAGTACGGGGGAATCGAACGGGTAGACACCGTCAGCGACCCACAGAAACTTCGCGTGGCCTGGGATACCTCATCGACCGCGACACTCGGCTTGGCCCGGCAGAGCTATTCGCGAGATGGCAGCGGAACGGTGTGGCGAACCAGCGGCACAATCACCATGGCGGCAAGGCGTAGGGGAATAACTGCGGACCGTTGGCATGCCGTTGTGCTCCACGAACTTGGCCACATTTTTGGCCTGGACCACACCAACCAGCCCACCTCGGTCATGTACTCTCCGGTTGAATCAGGCGAAAACTGGCCCTACAGCGCCCTGTTCTTCACCGAAACCGACCGTGCCGGACTGTTCGCCATGAACGGCAAAGAAACCGGCGGCTCCTGCACCACCACTCTCGAAGATCCGCTCAATCCTTGAATTTGATCGAGTCACGAACGCCCCCCCGTTTCTGCCCACAAACCCCAAGTAAAGACCGGGTGGTCATACCTGGTGGTTTTGATCCCGACCTTTTGGCTACCGCAGCACGATAGTTGGCGTCACGGTTGTCACGGTTGTCACGGGCGGGGCTTCGCCGAAGTGGTGGTTGAGGTCAACCACTAGGCGACCCTTTTTGCCCAGGAACACTTGGAAGCGCTCCATGTCGATGGCAGCTCCGAGTGGGGCAGTTTGGGTAGTGGCAAGCGTGCCATCGGGGAGGTATTCGAGCTTGCTACAGGGTTGCACCAGCCGGTCCTTGGCTGTGATCCAGTCGACGGGGCAGGCCGGGGTGCTAACCGGCGGAATGGCGTTAAGCGCTACGAAATTTTTGGCTTCCACCACACCTTTTGACCCGGGATTCATCCCCACGTACAGCACGACAATGGGCAATGACCGTCCGCCCTGGACCAGATCATTGAAAAACAGGGGACCTGTTCGCGAAATCGTCGACGCCCGGCCACGAGCGCTACCGAGATCGAACACTCGTGAGCCCAACCGCACCCTGTCGGGAGAGTTGCTCGCAAATTGAGAGAAGGCGAACAACACCCAGCCCCCCAGGAACAGCGCTATCGCAACGGCAAAAATCCTCTGCTTAACAAGGCCACCCTGGCGTTGACGGGGTTGTGGCCGCCACGGGGCATTTCCTGACTCGCTCATTTTTTCGCTCCGGTTTGCCCAGCGCCGACCGACAATTGACGGGGTTTTCGAGTGGTCGATGATCTGTCGAATTGACTGCCCGCCGTGGAAAAAGCGAATCCAATGCAAATTTCGAATCTGTTTCTGACATCAAGATTAACAGTGCGACGAGTTTTGGGGACCCCCACTTCCCGGCAAATCGGAGCCGTTCGGCGCAATGGGACGTTCGACACAGGGGCTAGATCTTGGAGGGTTGGTGGCACCTCACTAGTATCGCAAGGTTCGCTGAACGCAAAACCCGGCCCGCTTCCCGCGGCTCGGCCTGAGGAAGGACCACCGTTGGACCTGTTCGAATATCAAGGACGCGCCGAGTTTGCACGATTCGGTATGCCTGTCCCTCCAGGCGGAATCGCCGACGACGTTGAAACAGCCGTCAAAGTGGCCGAAGCTTCGGGATACCCCGTCGTAATTAA
>JAYUVJ010000577.1:0-2222 GCA_043754155.1 Acidimicrobiia bacterium | reverse complement strand
GCGATGGGCACTTCATTGTCGGCCAGCGCCGCGCCGGTAACCACTCCGCCGGCAGCCACTGCTGCACTAACCGATGGGCCGTTTGCTGTGGGGGACTGGGTGCTTGACGTTGCAGGTTTAGGGGCGGTTGCCGCAATCGCGGTCGGCGCGCTAGAAGACCCCGCCGGATTCACCGCGGGAATGTTGGCCGGTGGAGTGTTGGTCGTCGAGCCCGATGTTCCTGGCTCCACAAGCCCAGCCTTGGCCAAGTCGCGAATCTGTTCGCGAGTTAACGGGCCACGCAGATAGGCCATGCTCCATCGCGAGGTAAATACCTGCGGAACGGTTACTCCTGAGCGGTGTAATACGAACTCTCGTTTTGCAAGTCCACTTATGGTTGCAGCAATTTGATCGATGTCGACCCCGCCAGCGGCTGAGCGCATGCCGTCAAGTAAGCGGTCTCGGTCGCGTTCGGTCTGTAGGCGCCCAATCACCCAAGTTGTGGCATTCGAGAGGGCCTTGTAGTCAACATCGACGGGGTTCTGCGTGGCCAGCACCATGCCAACCCCAAAGGCACGCGCCTGTTTGAGAAGCGTAAGAATCGGCTTCTTGGCTGGTGGCATTGCGGTCGGTGGAACGAATCCAAAGACTTCATCGAAATAGATAAGTGCACGTAGCTGAGAAGTTCCGGGTTGTCTACGCATCCACGAAAGTAAGCGGCCCAAGATCACCGCGACGGCAAATTGGCGTTCTTCGTCGCCGAGGTGGGCCAGCGAAATGACTGCAGCACGCGGACGTCCATCGGGAAGATGCAGTAGCGATTGGATATCTACCGAATCGCCAACATTCCACGTCGCAAAGGCCGGCGACGCCAAAAGCCCGTTGAGTTTCATCGCCAATTCGCCTCTGTCCTTCGCCGGATAGAAGGCATCAATGTCAAGCACGCCGAGCTTGCGCATCGGAGGTTGCTGCACCTGCGCTACCAAAACAGCAAGATCAAGATCGGCACCCGTTGCCCACGATCGGTCGATCAAATTTGTTAACAGAATATGTTCGCGGCCGGAAAGTGGATCGCTATCAATACCCATAAGGCCGAGCAGTCCGCCGACTATCGCGCCCACCTCGTCGAGACGATCTTCGGCGTTTTCCTCACCAGCCGAGCCCAACGGAGCACGGAGTGAACCAATCAAGTTGAGCCCTACGCCAGCCGTAGAACCGGGCGTGTAAATGGTGACTCCGGCGGCTTGGCGGCGAGCGGAGACGTCGGCGGGAGTTAGACCCCAACCCGCCAAACCGTTCTTCCAGGTCTCCGCTACGGCTGCGGAATCTTCCCCCTCAACCCACGGCTTGAAATCTTCGGCCCGTAACTCTGGGAAGGTAAGAGCCAAGTTGGCCAGGTCGCCCTTCGGGTCAATGAGCAACGTCGGAATACCTGCCCGGAGCGCCTCCTCGATTAGCACCATGCCAAGTCCCGTTTTCCCCGAACCGGTCTGACCGACGATAAAGCCATGGGTTGTGAAGCTGGCAGGATCAAGCTCAATGCGTTTGCCGCTTCGTGTGTGGTTTGTAGGGTCGACGGACTCACCAAGAAACATACCGGTCATGATCTCTACCTTAGGAGACAGCGACCGTGGCGTGACGGGATCAGAGTAGGGAGTGCAGAGGGGAGTGCAGAGTTTGTGCAGAAATAGTTGCAGCGGCGAAGCACCAAACCCGAACTATTTCGTCTTCGTAATCATCTGCGTGGTGGTCTGTACTGTGGTCTACACGGTGATACCCAACGTGACACCACGCATTGTGATACTCGCATCATGACACCACGCATTGTGATACTCGCATTGTGGCACCACGCATTGTGATACTCGCATCATGTCTCGCATCGTGACTCGCACGGTTGCTTCCACGTGCACCAACTAGCGTAAATGGCGTTGGTCGGAAAATTCTGGTCCGTCCCGAAGTGTCGAGACAAAACTTATGGCTGTTGAATTGACGTTGGCTAAGGGTGTATTTATCGGCTTGGCGGGGTGTGGGGCTGGGTTCATCAATGCAATCGTTGGATCGGGAACGCTAATTTCGTTTCCAACGCTGTTGGGTGCCGGGTTTGAAAGAGTTGCAGCCAACATGGCAAACAACATTGGTCTAGCGCCGGGCTCCTTGAGTGCGGTGGTGGGGTATCGACGTGAACTGGTTGGTCAACGTCGACGTTTAACAATTCTCGGCCCCGCTTCGGCGCTTGGCGGATT
>JAYUVJ010000576.1:0-16331 GCA_043754155.1 Acidimicrobiia bacterium | reverse complement strand
GAACGTCGATCACCGGCCTATGCCGCTCTAGTACGCCAAGCGCAGCGCCGTGGGTTTGCTGTCATTGGTTACTGCACGGTGTCGCGAGGCAAACGTAAGTATGCAGATTGCCTGGCCGAGCTCGACGCCTACCGTGACTGGTACGACGTAGACGGCATGTTCTGGGATGAGGTCAAAGTGACGACGCGACCATCGGGGCTTCTGCGCTCGCTCTACGGCGTATCGGTTCGCAAGTTTGGGCTCGACGGGTTCATCGTCTACAACCCGGGAATCGCCGTTCCCGAAGTGTTCTTTGCCGCATTGCGACGGGCCTATATCGTGACGTTTGAAGGCAGCCGTGCTCAACATGTTGAACGCTTCGGTGCTTTTGACATCGAGGTCGAAGGACCGATTGAGCGGCAGTGGCACCTCGTTCATAGCTGTGCACCAAAGTTCCAGCGAACCGTTCGTCAACGCCTCGCCGAAGCAGGTCTTGGCGGCGCCTACGTGACCCACGACACGCTGCCAAACCCGTGGGATCTTTACGCGCCGTAAACGATTCGCCTGGGTTTAATTCACCTGGGTTGATTCACCTGGGTTGAAAGTGACCCGAGTAACTCCAGGCGGGAAGGTTAGCTGCCGAGCCGAGCCAGGGGATCGCTCAGCCAGGCATCTAACCCATGCGTTTCCGCACTTGCATCAAACGCCGCCGGGCCGACTACGTCAACGCGGACGGTCGGTGCTTTTATCCAACCGGCATGCCGGTTGGAAGCACCTGCATCGGCACCCACGAACCAACAACCAAACCATACCGAAGAAGCATTTCGAGCAGATTAACGCCATGACACTGTTTCGCGAACGGTCGCGCACGAAGTCCAACCCGGTAACTCGGAACTGCGTAGACGTAACTACAACGCCGTGATGTGAAACAGCAAGACCGATTCGGGATGGCAAACGGGTAGCGCCAACCCAATCGAGCGCAATACTGCCCCGCTGGCGTTGGCTGTGCCAGTACCTGAACGGCCGCCAATCCACGCCGGTAGTTGGCGCATGGCCCCCCAAGCCGGTGGTTCCTCCAAATGTACCAACGCAACTTCATAGGTTCGCTTAGGGTCAAGCCCGGTGAAGGTCACGGAACTTGGAACGGAGGTGTCGTTGGTAGTGAGCTGGGCGTAAGCGAACAACGCCTGAGTTGCGTCTCCTGCGACCACCCCGTAGATCTGCCCACTCGCAACCGGGTAGTCCACGCGAACGGAAGTACCCGAATGCAACAGCGGTCTGAAAGTCTTATGCACACTAACAATATTGGCGGCCACGGCACGATCAGCTTCAGACGCGCGAGTGAGATCCCACTCAAACCCGAGATGACCAAACAACGCTGTCGCCGCTCGAAAATTAACCGTAGCTTTACGGCCCGTGGTGTGTGCTGGCGAACCGCCAACGTGAGCACCCATCAACTCCGGGGGGAAGAACATGGAGAACGAACGCTGAATTTGCTGACGCTCCAACGCATCAATGCAATCACTCGTCCAGGCGCGCTGGGTAAATTCGAAGATCCCGGCATCGATACGTCCGCCACCGGAAGCACACGTTTCAATTTCCACGTTCGGATGTGCAATGCGGATCTTGCGAAGTAGCGAATACAGCGCCTGAGTTTGACGGTACGAACTGGCGCGTCCTTCGTGAGCCGGGGCGCACATATCACGGTTGTAATCCCACTTCACGTACCCAATATCGTTTTCGCGCAAAACCGCATCGATACGTTCGAACAGATACGCAGTCACTTTCGGATTGGAGAGATCGAGGATATATTGCGTGCGGGCTAGCGGTTGATCAACGCCGGGCGAAGTGAGAACCCAATCGGGATGGGCCCGGTACAGGTCGCTATCGGGGTTAACCATCTCGGGTTCAAACCACAATCCAAACTCCATGCCGAGTTGGCGGACGTGAGAAATCAGCGGCGTAAGCCCATCGGGATATGCCTGGGGAGAAACCCACCAATCGCCCAGCCCAGCCCAATCATTTCGGCGGCTCCCAAACCAGCCGTCATCAAGCACATAGCGTTCGATCCCCACAGCCGCCGCCGAATCAGCAAGCGCGCAGAGGGTTTCCATGTTGTGATCGAAGTACACCGCCTCCCATGTATTGAGCAAAATTGGCCGGGGTGTGCGGGGATGCTCGGGCCGCGAGCGGAACCACGAATGGAACGATGACGATGCAGCGCTCAGACCTTCCCCCGACCACGTAGCCAACAGCAAAGGCGTAGTGAACGATTCGCCCGGGGCTAGATCAACTTCGCCGGCATCGAGCAGCACACCAGCCTGCAAACACACTCGTCCATCAATGCCACGCTCAACCCTAATCTCATGAGCACCACTCCAAGCAATATGTATACCTACGAGGTCACCCGAACGCTCGGTGAAGTTCGGTGTACCAGCAAACAATCCGGGGGAGTTTTGATGTGAGTGGCGGCCGCGACGGTTATCCCACGACAGCGCACCGATCCCGAGGCGCCTGCGTTGGGGCTGCCCCTCCTTGGTCCAACGGCCGGGAAAGTCCAGCACTTCATCAGTTGTCGGCGGTAATGGTAAGCAAACCTGTAAACGGTGGAGAGCAAAATGTGAACAGGTGCCTGGAACTCCGTCTTCTGATGAAGAACTTAGGACAGAAGATGTGGGGGCGGTATTGGTCAACGTGGTGCGTACCGTCAACAGATCAAAACCATCGAGAACGAACTCGGTGGCCAGGGCCAAATGATTGGTGCGGTCTATGGCTGCAACCGTGAGGGCAACTTTTCCGTTAATGGACTGGGTGGACATGTCAACAGCGTGAGCGGTTTCGCGAAACTGTGGAGCCCAGCCTGTACCGTCGGTCCGGCGACCCTCAAGACCTGGACGCATACCGATGTAGCTCGAACGGGTTGGGACCACCTCAATGGGGTCCTCGTCGTCGAAGGTGCCATTGGGAATTGGGCGGGCTTTGAGTGCCGCCAACCCACGGGCTTCCTCAGCACCCAAGCGCATCCCCCAGTGCACAATTTGACCCGAACCCCGGGATGTGTCGATAACTAGCGACGAACGACGCCCGCTCAACAGAAACAGGGAATCACCGACGGCCTCAATCGACGCCCAAAGACCACTGAGCAAATTATCGCTGTGGTTTGTGCCAGGAATTGTGCCAGGAATTGTGGCAGGGGTAGTGCTGAGTGCGATCTCAGTGTTGTTCTCAATGTTGTTCTCAATGTTGTTCTCAGTGTTGTTCTCTATGTTGTTCTCAGTGTTGTTCTTAGTGTTGTTCTTAGTGTTGTTCTCAGGAAACTGTTCAATGGCCACGGCTAAGCAGCCTATGGTGGCGAGATGGCGTTGCAAGAGGACTTCGCGGATATCGCAATGGAGCATTTGCCTGCGCTCTATTCCGCCGCCATGCGTATGACCCACAACAACGCTGATGCTGAGGACCTGGTGCAAGAGGCGTACCTCAAGGCATACAAGGGTTTCAAGGGTTTTGAAGAGGGCACGAACCTTCGAGCCTGGTTGTTTCGAATCCTCACCAACACCTACATCAACGCATACCGGGCTAAGAGCCGTAAACCGGCCCAATCGAACCTCGATGAAGAAGTCGAAGATTTGTTTCTTTATCGGCGAGTAGGTGGACTCGAAGCGGTTGAAGCAAACCGCACCACAGAAGATATTGCCCTCGAATCATTCACCGACACCCAGGTGAAAGCCGCTGTGGATGCTTTGCCCGAGGCGTTCCGCCTGCCCGTTTTGTTGGCCGATGTTGAGGGGTTTCACTACAAAGAAATCGCCGACATGCTCGATGTTCCGATCGGCACGGTTATGAGTCGTCTGCATCGGGGAAGAAAAGCGCTACAGAAGTCGTTATACGAGTACGCAGTGGAACATCGGTTGGTCCCAGCCGATGCTTTGCAGTAGTAACGCCTAAGCCGCCTGAGCAAATCGGGCGAACCAAGGTGCTACCCAAGGTTAAGAAGGCTTTGAAAGAGCTGACGTTCGTTGTTGGATCGTGATCGCACGTTCCAACCCAAAACAACCAGAGATTGCTATGAATGAGTTCGAACGTATGGCGACATCACAACACGGTGCCTTCGAACCTTTTGATCCTTTTGGACCAATTGACCCCTCGGCCAGTGGTGATTGCAGCGCAATGGTTGCTCGTTTGTACAACTTTCTCGACGGTGAGCTCACCGAACAGCGGCGAGCCAAAATTCAGACCCACCTCGAAGCCTGTCCTTCATGCTTTTCGGCCTTTGATTTTGAGGCTGAGTTGCGCATTGTGATTGCTGCGCGCTGTGTGAGCCGGGTTCCAGATTCGCTCGCAGAGCGTATCCGCAACGCCATCTGCCAGGAATAAGACCGTCGGGCTTGGGCCATCGGCTCCCTTCCTTCGATTTTTACAGGATTTAGTCTGAAATATTTTCTAAATTTTGGAACTCGGGAATAGACAGCCTTGAGCAAGCGTTTAAATTGACATGACAGAGCATGCAGTAGGTGCCAAACCCCTCTCGGGTTCCGATCGTCCATCGCGCAAGTTCACCCCTGGTCGAACGTGTCGTGAACCCGATTGCGCTACCCGTCTATCGATTTACAACAACGGAAAGTTCTGCTCAACGCATGAACCGATGATTGTGCCCCGTACCCGCGGAAAAAAAATCGCGTAATAAGATTCGTTGTCAAGCTCAGCAAGGGTTTCCCCCAGCCCGAACTGCACCAAACGGCCATCCTTCGGGGTGGCTGTTTGTATTTCTACCAATCCTGCTGTCGTCCTTGCCCGATATTTTGCAGGGGATCGAAGGCTGCATCCAAGGCCCGGGTCGATACGAGGGTCAAACTCGCACGGCAACAATGCTTTCCGAGGGCACGACGAAACCCGGAATTTCAGCTCAAGGATGCTCATATGGGCGTCCCTCCTAGCTTCTTCGCCCGATAGTCTGTAGCCATGCTTCTCGCCCTCAACCAGCCTTGGTTCTTTTGGCTCGCCGTCCTCCTTGTAGGCAGTGGCGTTCTCGGCATCATTGCCACCGCAATCGGTTACTACGTCAAGGTGCTTTCCAATAAGGGCCATCGACGCTAAGCCCGCTCGGCTTGGACATGTTAAGTCAGGCCGATTCTTGTGTCCGTCGGTCTACCTGCGATGACGACGGGGTCAGCAAAACCGTTCCTTGAAAATCAGCGGCCCATCAACCAGGCGAAGCTGTTAGCGCTCTGTTCGTTTCCTCCTGCAGGTACTCCAGTTATCCTGGCCGTTTCTGGAGGCGCAGATTCGGTTGCCATGTTGCTACTGGCTACCGAAGCCCGTTGCGATGTCACGGTTTGGTACGTCGACCACGGAATCCGTGCGGAATCGGCGGCGGAAGGCTTGGCCGTTCGGGCGCTGGCTGAGCGGCTCGGCGCCAAATTTGTAATTCGCACGGTTGCGATTGCTGATGGACCAAACCTTGAGGCGAGAGCCCGCGACGCGCGATATGGCGAGTTGCCAGATGGCGTAATGGTTGGCCACACTGCCGATGATCTGGCTGAGACGGTGCTTGCCAACCTCATCAGGGGAACTGGCGTTGATGGTTTGGCCCCGATGTTGCGAAACGAGGCTGTTCTGCGCCCGATTCTCGGTATCCGCCGTGCCGATACGTTGGCGCTTTGCCGTTCCGCAGGTGTTGACGTGGTGGAAGATCCCATGAATGCTGACCCTCGGTATCGACGAGTACGGATTCGCCATGAGTTGCTGCCGTTGCTCGATTCGATTGCCAAACGCGATGTCACCCGTCTACTAACGCGTATGGCCTTGGTTACCAGCGATGATGTGGCTCTGCTCGAAAGTTTGGCTTTGGCGATCGATCCCACCTCGGCGCGAGCGGTATCCGCAGCTCCAGCGGCCTTGGCTCGTAGAGCGTTGAGCCGTTGGATGGTTGCGCGCGGTGTGGGAGACGGACACCCCATGGCCCTAGCCACCGTTGACCGGGCCCTAGCAGTAGCCCTAGGACTCGTGCCCAGAGCCGATTTGGTGGAGGGCTGGCGCATCGCTCGAACCGCTGGAGTTTTGCGGCTCGAACAATTCGATCAGTAAGTCCACCTTCGATCTGGACAATATGGCTCAGTATGGCTCGGTCTGGCTCGGTATGGCTCGGTCTGGATTTAAAACCGGATTGAGTTCGTCGCCGAGAAGGTGGGGGCCGCGACAGCAGGTGTCGAAGCGGGTTAGGTGAAGGTGGTTAGGCGGAGACCGGTTGGACAAAAGCTGGTGGTGGCGCTCCGTTGTTGTGCCACACGTGCGAGCTGGCGCAACCTAGCGTGGGGTCATGTCCCTTGAGCAGCGTGGTCGGCCATCGAACAACGATTCCTTGGTGGGAAAACTTTTAAAGGTGTTCGAGTTTGGGCAAGTTAAGACTCCAGTAGCGCTCACCGAGGAACTCCGGGCGCTCAGCCAGGAAGTAGCAGAACTCCGCCAACAGGTCGCTGATCTGCAACAGGCCACCCGATTTGACCCTCCGTATACGTCGGCAGATTTCACTGAGCGCTTCCGTGGATCCCGTGCCGACGTGGTGTTCAGTATGCGCAGTATCGTGCCGGTTTTCGCTGGCGTAAGCGGACCGATTTTGGATCTGGGTTGTGGCAATGGTGAAATGCTTGAAGCGCTCCGCGATGCCGACCTCACCGCTTACGGCTTAGAAATGGACCGGGTTTCGGTCGACACCTGTACTGCGGCTGGGTTTGATGTTCGTTCCGGGGACGGCGTGTCCCATCTGGGTGCGTGTGCTTCCAATTCGCTTGGAGGCGTGGCAGTAATTCAGGTGATCGAACACCTCTCGTTGCAACAACGCGTGGATACCATCGCCCATGCGTTTTCCGCGCTCGAATCGGGTGGTGTCCTGGCCATCGAAACCGTGAACCCCTTAACGCTCTACACCTTCACCAATGCCCTATACCTCGACCCAACCCATACGCAACCCATCCATCCGCTCTACCTCCGTTTCGTCCTCGAACAAGCGGGCTTCGCCGAGGTCACTCATGTGGTGCGCAGCCAAGCTCCAGCCGACGAACAACTCTCCCGATCATTGTTTGGGCCCGAGGCTGATCCCGCCGAGATTTTGCGCTTGAACCATCACCTCTTCGGCTACCAGGACTATTTGGTGACCGGTCGCAAGCCTTAGCCATAGCTAGCGGCGGCAGATGAACCACACTGAAGATTCGGCCCGTGGTTGGCGGAAAGGGGCAACTACTAAGTGGCAGACCTGATTCGATTATTTCGCCGTGAAAAGAAAAAACGGGCCATCGAGGCCCCGTAGTTCCTGCGTGAACACTGGTGGTCAGAATCGGGATTCGATCCGACGACCTCACGCTTTTCAGGTGCCCTTGTAACTGTTCGCTGGGGTTCGTGGGCGTCCGTCGAGGTTGAGTTTCCGGGCTTTTTGCCGCTGAACTGTCCATAGTTGTTCGTGGGAGTCCGTCCCCGTTGCCACCATTGTTGCCACCATTTCGAGTTTGGCAGTTCGGAAGTTGTTGCCGCCGCGTCCCTGCCACCTCAAACATGGTTCGTGAGACTTGAGGAATGGACGACCTAACGATTCAAGCGAGATTGCTGAACGGGGTTTCTGGCCCAGCAAAGGAAGCAAAACGGGACGTTGAAGCTCTCGCAAAGGCAGGAGCGAAAGCCGGTAGTGGTTTCTCGGCGTTGAACCATGCGAACGCTTCGATCAGCCGACTGCAACGGTTGTCAAGCAACGCAACCAGTGGATTGTCAAAGCTGTCGAACGGGTTGCGTTCCGCTGGACGGTTTGCCGTGGATCTTGGCAGCAAGATTGTCACAAGCATTGGTTCCCTTTTCGATCTGAAGTGAACGGTAGCGGAACCATGGGAATCTTTAGGAAACTGACATCACTATCGACGTTGGGGCTCATCAACTTCCGCTCCAACAAAGAGAAAACAGCTCGAAACACAAAGCTCCTTCGGCGACGCCAACGCCAGCAAAACCGGATGATTGCAGACGACACGCTTGGACCGCGAACCGGTTCCGAAATGTTCATGACCACCGGGGCACGGATACGTAACCACGAAAAACAGGCGCGCAAATCATTCAGAGCGGAGAAGAGAGCCCTTCGGCAGTGGTCGAGGTTTGCGCCCGGAACGGCATCACCGATTTAAACGTTCGTGCCACCATTGCTACCCCAAGCGACTGCCCCAACTTCTGGACCAGCATGGTTTCCATGCCCTCTTGGCACGGCAACCGAACGATTCTGGGATGGCACCGCATGGACTAACGAAGTCCGATCGAGCGGGCCTAACGGCTACTGAATCTTGGCTTGCGCTCGCCGGGCTTTCCTCGCTGCTGTGTTCTTCTCCCTCACAACGCCCGGGCGACATTTGGCGCAAACCGACTGATTACCGCCCCGGCGGAGCTCGGGCAACGAATCTTCGCACCGGTCACAGAATCGGTCGGGTGACTTGTCCCGAAGTTCGTAAAGCAACCCGAAAAACAAAGCGCCAAAGAACGTGTCGAATTCAAGTTCCTCACCGGTTGCGGAAAAAACCGTTTCAATTTCAAGGCTCCTGGCAAGATCGTTTGTTCGCCGCCAAATTTCGGCGCTCAGTCGGTTTTGGACGACATTGAGCGACTTTTCGAAAACGATCGATGGTGTTTGAGTCGCCTCGTTTCTGGTTACGAGTTTGCCGACGGTGAAACACTGCCACCAACTTCCTGCGCTGACTTGAGATGAGTATTTGACGAACAGTTCAGCTAGTTCTGGGGTTCGCATCGTTCTGATGTCGCGGACGCATCGAGCTGCGGCGCAGAGCTGTTGGAACTCACCCGCTACACCGACAAGAAACTGAACGAAGGAATGATCATCAAGCTCTGGAAAGTGAATCCCGACCCTTGCTGTTCGTGCGTTGAATCGGAGTTGCGTCTTGTCAATAAAGGCAAGGATCCGAGCGTGATGAGCCTCGGCATCCTCACTAGTTCGGACAGCGTCGTAGTCCGAGGCTTGAACACTCCCAGCAATTGCAAGTTCGGTGAATTGTCGCATCAACGCTTTGCACTGGTGTCCCTGCAGAGCGGGAAGATCTTTGCCTGACTTGGCCTTTTCAAAGCGCACATACTTTTGATTGAGACGTGGATCGGCGGGGTGAAAGTAGAAGGTCATCCTCAACGGTCCGTTACCCAATAGATCATCTGGGGACAGGTGATGCGGCTTCTTGCTCTTCACAGTGCGTCCTTTGTTTGTCCTGTGTTTGAAAGCTCACGCTACAGGACGCAGAGGTCGCAGTGGTTCAGCATGGAGACATGGACCACCTCAAACCCGTAACGATTGCACCAGCCGCACTGCACGTGGATAGGGCTGCAGAGTACGCCGGGTGCGGCAAATCAACCATGTACGAGTACCTGGCCACAGGGCGAGTCCGCCGATTGCGCCACGGTCGTCGCACTGTCGTTCTGGTCGCCGATCTCGACCGGTTACTCCAAGAACTCGCTGAGGAGTCCGCAGCGTGACCCCGGATCTTTTGGGTACTGACATCGGCATGGCGGGGCACCGGGCATTCGCCGAACGATTCAAGACCGATCTTGCTGCGGTCGATGAGAAGCGACTCTCGTTTGGGTGGCCAGATATCGACCAGGACATTGATGTTCTTGGACACCCAAAGACGCCGCTTGACTATCTCGCATCGGTTCTGGCGTGGCATATGGCTGCACCTGAATGGACAACAGATCGGCTCGACTCGATAGACATCATCGAGCTTGGAGACCTCGACGTGTGCCCTCGCTACTTGGCCGACATGATCCGTGGAGCGCAGGCCCGCGAACGGCTGGACCGATCATCTGCGCGCAGAGTGTTTGTTCGTTGTGGTTGGCCGGCGCTCGGATCGTTCGACCTTGGAATGGTTGTCGCCGTTGCGTTGCCTGTTCTGCGCGACAAACGGCGGCGGCTACTTGCTGACCAGCTCGCCACTTCCGGTTCGCCATCAAACCGGCAATACCTTCTCGCACAAATTGCCAATCTTGAGGCCGCATCATGATCGAACTTTCCGACGAAGCACTTGCGTCACTGCCCGCGAGGCACGAACCGGGACACAGGTTTGTAACTACGAATGTCGCTGCGCTTCTACGTAACCCTCCAGCTGCAACCTCGGATCTTGTTGAAGGCGTGGTTGCGCTCGGCGAGATAGCGGTTCTCGCCGCCGGGCGTGGGATCGGGAAAACGTGGGCTGCGATGCAGTTGGCTGGTGACGTTGCATCGAGCGGCAAGTGGTTGGGTCGGTTTCAATGCCATTCCGACGGTCGACCTGTCCTGTATTCGCATTTGGAAATGGGTCCACGCCCGGCGTTTGAACGGTGGGCGATGCTCGGTTACGACCCGAAACACTTGGCGTCGATCGAAGAAATCTATGACCAGTGGTCCATTCGGATAGCCACAACAACCACAACGTTGCGCGAGGCCGTACCGTCACCTGACCCGATCAGAATCAGCTCATGGATTGCGTTGGTCGACGCACGATTGGAGGAGCTTCTCGAACGGCTCAAACCGCAACTTCTGATCATTGACACTTGGAAAGCTGCGTTCGCAGGCGGCGAAAACGACAACGACGGAGTGTCTGCTGCGCTCAGCGAGTTGATGGAACTCGCAGTGAAACACAACCTCGCGATCCTCATCGTGCACCACTTCGGTAAAGGTGCCGACGTAACAAACCGCCTTGACCCAATCGACGCTTGGCGTGGAGCATCGGCCCTCGGAGACCGTGCACACTCCCGCATCACCGTTGCCCCGCACTACGACACCGTTGCCAAAGCCAAAGCCGCAGCGAAACGTGAAGGTATCGCCCCAGCAAACTCGGCTAAGTGGGCGAAAAGGTTCGCAGACATATCGTTTCTACGCCGAACCGGAATCGACGTTGAACCCGTAAGTGTCCGTTGGGACACGACAACAGGCCGTTGGAACATGTGGGACCCTCCAGTAGAAGACGGCGAAACCGAACAATCACAACGTAAACGTGAGGAGGAAATCGAGGATGTACGTCACGTAATGGTGTGCGCCCAAGCGAACGCTGCTCGCCCGAAAGGTGGGTTCGATTCCCTCAATCAGGCTTGTGGCGCGCTCGGGTTCTCGAAGGACAAAACCCGCAAACTTTTGAGCCTCGCAGTGCGTTCCGGAGGCCTTCTTGAAGTGCCAGTCGGCCAAGCTTTGACCTACGTTCTCGCACCCACTCAAGGCTCACCTTTCGGGCGTCCCGCATGACCTCGGCAACTGGACGGAACCGGTTCGGACCGGACGAACTGGACGAACTGGACGAATCGTCCGGTCGTCCACTTGCAAGCATCTGACCAGGCGAAACACCTTCAACCGGACGGTTTTCAAAATCGTCCGGTTACCAGTTAAGAACAGGCATTTCCCAAGGTCAGAGAACTGGACGACCGGACGATTCCCCCTTATTACATAAGTACCGCACCGTCCGGTGTGCGGACTAGTAACTCAATTGGAGCCACCGAGTGAGCTCACAACGACGCCTTCGACGAGAAGCACAACGAACGTTGCAACATCGAAACCGAGCAGACCGAAAAGGGATCATCGCAGCGGCTTACAGTTCGCCGATTGAGCACCTCGGTGTCATCGACGGAATCGAAACTCGGAAACGTGGCGATACCCTGTTTGGTTCTCACGCCATCGATGACACAACCGCACCGAAAGTGAAAGCTTGCGTTGCGGTCCGTCGTGAAGCACTCATTACGGGCCGGTGCGAATGTGGCGCGGTAGCCGGCGCCGATCGTCAAGGCCGACTCAACTGGTCACACACGACCGACTGCCCCGGATCCGATCAAGCCTTACGGCGGGCTTTTGCGGAACGTGAGAACGAAGCGTGAGTTGGAAAGATTCTGAGCATTGGCAGCGAGAAAACAGTGCACGGCTTCGACTCGCTGCGAATGACTGGACACCGAAAGCTGCTTGCCGTGGAGGAAACACCGAAGTGTTCTTCCCGGAACGAGGCGACAGCGAACTTGCAGCGAAACAAGTCTGCGGGCTCTGTGTTGTGAAAATCGAGTGCCTGACCTATGCCCTCGAAGCAGCCGAAAAAACTGGCGTTTGGGGGCAAGCGAGCGAACGACAGCGGCGACCACTCCGCCGGGCAATCCGGATCGAAACCGAACAAGGAATCGACCGGTACGAAGCAACCCGAAACGCAGTCAAACGCTTCTTCAAACCAAACCCGCGACCGAACCTCGAACCAAACAACCCGCAAACAGTCACAGACGCTGTTCTCCTGTCCTCAGAGAACGAATCGGCAGCCGAGGCGAATTGCCCCTATCCCGAACGCCCCAGAAACGAATACAGCGTTCGAAGTAGAAACGAAAGCGACGAAAATGCAGAACCGAAGAGCCAAGCTCACACGAACACCAAAACGCCGATGGCGAGTGCGGAACACGAACCGATCAATCGGCGCGTATTCGACCCGGCAAACACTCGGTGAACAAAGGCGGTCAACTGATGCCACTCCCTGGAGCAACAGAACTGTGTTTCGCTTTCATCAAAGCGAAGAACAAGACGTGCGGACAAGTCGCTGGCCATCGGACGGACCATTACGGTGTCGGCCGTTGCTCGGTACACGGTGGTGGACTGACAAAAACGAACAAGGTCTATGCGGAACGAATGCAGGCAGAGCTTGCGCGCCGCAAGGCCCAGAAGGAGATCATTGCGCTGAAATTGGACGCCGTTGGTGAACAGAATCCCCGGCAAGTGTTGCTTGATGCGCTGAGAAAACAGGTTGGAACCGTTGAATACCTGGAGCGCAGGATTTGGGTTGACTCACTGCCACCGTTACGTAACGGAAACGACGAGGAGGTTCCGTGGACTGATGAGGCTCTGAACCTGGCGTTGGTTGATCACGAAACTAACTTGTTGCAGCTCGTGAAGACCGAAGGCGGGTCGCACCTCGCCGAACATCCTCTGTGGGGGATGTATCAGACCGCAAAACGCGATCTTGTTCGTACCGCCGAATCGTGCCATCGCTGTGGAATTGAAGCGGCAATGACCGAAGCCTATTTTGACGCAGGTCGGCGTGTGGTTGAAGTGATCAAAGTGCTTCTCGAGCGACTCGGTATCGATATGTACACCGAAGAAAACGTAGTGCTCGTGCGTGAAGTACTCGCTTCGCAACCAGCGTTAAGCGTTGGGTGATGTTGGCCGGTTCTCTTTGATCCACTTGTCAACGCCGGCGCTTTCCCACACTCGGAAGCGCCCGTGAAGTTCGGCGGTTGGCGCAGGAAAACCGCCGAGTCGAGTGATTTGGTCGGCTCGTTGTCGGGTGCCGACGTTGAGCATGACCCGCACTTCTTCGATGCCTACGAGGTGGTGCATCGAAACAATCTACCCGAATGATTTGCTTTGTAGCAAACACCACAGTACGATTTGCTTAGTAGCAAATAGTTACGAACCGAGAGGACTCAAAATGACAACCGCGAACGCCACCCAAGACCGCAACGAACTTGGCTTCGAAACCTTCGAGAACATCCTCCGAGAGCTGAAAGGAAACGACCGGCAGTGTTCCTAACAAAGTGGCTTGACTGGCGGCGCGATCACGTCCGCCCATCAACCTGGCGAGCACAAGAAGTGCTGGTTCGGGTGCACATCCTCCCCGATCCAATCGCAAAACGTCCGCTAGGCAAACTGACGACCGGCGACATCGACGCATTCATGGGCAGGCTTTCCCGGAAGCAGTTCAGTGCACACCGTGGAAGCGCCACGAAACCTGATGCAACCATGAAAACGTTCTCTCCGCGGTCGGTCCAAATGGTTCACAACCTGTTGAAGGCCTCAATCACCCAAGCCCGCAAATGGGGTTATGTTGCCGTGAACGTGTCCACCGATGCGACTTGCCCGACCGTTCCCGAACCAGTCCGCAACCCTTTCGATGCTGATGAAGCTCGCCGGATCGTCCATTCAGCCAAGGAACACCGTCCTGGTGCCCTGTTCACTGTCGCGATTGCACTCGGTCTCCGACCAGGTGAAGCGTTGGCGCTCCGTTGGGAGGATCTGACCCTTGACGGTCCTTCGCCGCAGCTTGTCGTGAATCACACGCTCACGAAGGATTTGGCCAAGAAAGTGATGATCGCTCCACCGAAAACTAGACGTTCCGCTCGGGTGGTTGCGCTCCCCCCGACTTGTGTTGTCGCACTCAAAGAACGCCGAAAAGGCCAACGTGAAGATCGGCTCCTGAGCGGACCAGGCTGGTCGGAACCGATTCCACGCTTAGTATTCGCAACAGTTGACGGCCGCCCGATCGACAAAGACAATCTCGGCCGAACCTGCCATTTGCTGTGCGACAAAGCCGAAGTTCCCCGCCGGCGCTTGTACGAAGCCCGCCACACCGCCGCCACGCTCCTTCTCGCCCAAGGCGTTCACGCGAGAGTCGTCATGGATCTACTCGGTCACTCAACCATCAAGCTCACCATGGACACGTATTCGCACGTCATGCCTGCACTTCAACGTGAAGCCGCCGACGCAATGGAACGAGCGCTCCGTTAGCGCTCAATACCAATCGGCAGGGCGGTGCGAACCATTGACAATGCTTGGGAGCAAGCTCGCCCGAAGGTTTGCTTCACCGATCGTGAACGCATGGCTGACTTCCTTGCGTAGTTCGTCTGATCGTCGTTTCGGTGGAAATGCTGCGACGAATCGGCTCTGCGGACGTAAGCGCCGAGCGGATCGGACGGCAGGGCATAAATCGCTGTCGGCCGACACGATCAAAGCGGTGTCGAATCGGTCAACCGCAGCATCTTCGACAATCGAAACCGCTATGGAAACATCGGTTTCCTTCTCTTCGTAGCTTGTCCATCGTGCACCGCAGCTCCGGCAACCTAACTGCTTCTTTTGAAAACGTCCCTTTGTGATGGTGATCAGAGGACAGTGAGCTTCGAGAGCTGCAAGGAACACTGCCTGTCGTGCTTGCCCGCCTGGATCGTTTCGAACGGCAGCGGTGAAGTACTTGACACCGACGAGTGTTTGGTTCGGGGTGCACAGGCGCTCGCACAGTGTTTGAAGGTCGAGCCACAAGTACTTGCGTTGGTGGTCGTCTTTCAGACCTCGGTAGAGGTTGAAACCGTCGATGTAGGCGACTACTCGTTCCACGAAGCTCCTGGAAATAAGAAACGACCCTCCGAGGAGGGCCGTCGGACCTAAGGCAAGCCTTGGGCGGGGTTGCAATCAAACTACTCCGAAATCGGGCGATCCACAAGCGGAAATTCCCCGGTGGCCACCATCGTTGCCACAAAACACGGTTAACAGCCTGAACGCTGCTACGCCCGCCGGACGTTTACGCTGGTTAACACTGGTGGTCAGAGTCGGGATCGATCCGACGACCTCACGCTTTTCAGGCGTGCGCTCTACCGACTGAGCTATCTGACCAGAATTACTTGTGAGCGGCCCACCCTTGCGGGTAGGACAACCACATTGCGGACCTGACGGGATTTGAACCCGCGACCTCCGGCTTGACAGGCCGGCGTGCACTCCTAGCTGCACCACAGGTCCGTACAGCGGAGGAAACACTAGCAGCCCTTTGCCCGATCAAATCCGGAAATAGCGCTCAAGGATTCGTCTTCGCAGCTGTTCGGGAGGCGGATTGGCGCTCGCGCAGGTGAAACGCTCCAGGTCAGTGCTGCGCTGCAGTAGGCAGACTGCGCTGTTAGCCCCAAACGGCTTCGGGAGGTGCCCTTTGCCTATAACTCCAGGCCGAGGAGGGCGTTTTCGATCAGCTCGGGTAGGGCTGGGTGGATGTAGTACTGGCCTCGAGCCATTTCGTCGACGGTTTGGCCGGTGGCCATGCCTTGAATGAGCTGCTGAATCAAGGTCGACGACTGGGGGCCGATGATGTGGGCGCCCACCAATTTGCGGGTGGCGCGGTCGGCAATCAGTTTGCAGAAACTCGTTGTGTCTTCCATGGCCCAGCCGTAGGCCACGTCGCCATAGGCTTGGGTTTTGACCACCACGTCGATCCCGGCCGCCCGGGCCGCACGCTCGGTCAGACCCACCGAAGCAATCTGTGGACGGGTGAACACCGCAGCTGGTACGAAGTCATGGTTGATGGGTCGCATGGCTTCGGGATGTAACAAATTGTGCTGCACGATTCGGGCCTCATGGTTTGCCACGTGCTTCAACATGTGCGGGGAAGAAACGTCACCTAAGGCCCACACGCCGGCAACACCCGTCCGCCCCTGGGCATCCACTACGAGACGACCATCAGGATGCACGGCCAGACCCGACGCAGCGGCATTTATGGTGTCGGTATTGGGCTTGCGGCCCGTGGCCAACAACAACGCGTCACCCTCGACCACGGAACCATCGGACAGGATCA
>JAYUVJ010000575.1:0-2050 GCA_043754155.1 Acidimicrobiia bacterium | reverse complement strand
CACTTGGCACATTGATGCGGTATCCAGCATCCGGTGCCTGCACGAACAAGAGCCCGCGGCGTGTTGCCGCGGGCTCTTGTAGCAACTGCACTGAACTTTACGATACTTCTTCTGACCGTGCGGCTGGTCGAAGTGCGCCTGATGGTTGCCAGTGTTGACTTGCACTTCCGGCATGTCAAGCACGACGACGTTGCTGGCATTCCTGATCGTGATCGCGAAGCGATCGTTCTTGTCTGGTTCGCCGTTGTCGATAAAGCGGAACGAGAGTTTCGAGCCTGGTACCCCGTTCAGGGTTCCGGTGGCGTCACCAGCAAAAATGTTGATCGGCGCTACCGGCGGTGCTGGATTGTTGGCGAGCTGGCAAACGATGTTAGTGAGACTGTTCTTGTCGAGATGCCAATTGAGTTTGCCCGGTCCTTGAATCTCGATGTTGTTCGACAACTTGTTGTCGCAATGAATCGTCAAGGCGGCTTTCACATCGTAGGCTTTGTTCGTGACACCACCGGTCATGCGGCCGTCAAGCGTTTCTGTAGTGGGAACCCTGCGCACCGATAGGAAGAAGTCGTTGAAGTCCTTGTCGCCGCCCCCTGGCGGAGTCAGAGCCGGCGGAATTTCTACGCCCGGCTGATCCTCGATGCCAACCATGAAGATGGAGGGGTCGGCCGCCTTTCTGAACAGTGCGAACTGTTGCACTTTGGAGTCGTCCGAGCACATGGCGCTGGCGGTGGAGGCGTCGCTACACCCGTCGCCGCCACTTATGGCAAACTGAGGCTGAATCCAGAAACCCCACGGCTGCGTGGTTGTAAACCTCACGGTCCCGTTCACGACAGAAGATACCGCGGGAGCGATGGGATTGAGCGTGTAGGCTGAGCCGCTTTTTGTGAACCACCCTACCGGCTCAAGCCCGTATCCGCGAAAGCCATCCAGGAAGATGACTTCGTATTTTCCAGCGTCGAGAGTGAACGGCGCCGGGTCGGCGCCTGCGACGCCTTTACCATAGAACGCATCCGCCATAAACGTCGCTGCGTTCGCCGGTGACCCAGTAATCGGATACGCACACGGACCGAACGAACCATTGGAGTACCAGCCCACATTGCACTTCTCACCATCGATGCTGTAGTTGTCCCAGAATTCGAGCCCATCGTTATTGAGCGTGAATCCGAACCATCCGGCGCCCGGTGTGGCGACCACGTCATAGGCTGCTGGAGCCTCGGGAGCCGTAACTCCGACATTGTTTTCCGAACATGAAGCAAGCCCGAGCACTGCAACGGCGGCGGTGAGCTTGAACGCGAACTGTGACATTTTACCAGCCTCTTGTTGGTGGATGATTCCTCAATCCACGCATATTTTGTACCGAACTAATGCATATCCTAAGCGCATGAAACATCACATCATAAGGGAGTGATGTATGTGCGCACTACTGACACATGTTGCAAGAATACTACAGTATACGTCACAGCCGCCGTCGTGCAGAGAGAACACGACGACGGAGTGCAATCATCCAAAATTCTTGGAACGCAAGGCGCTTTTCTTACTTCCCACCGCCCTGGGACTTACCGGAGTGCGTTACTTCCCAGTGTTGAAGAAGGAGACGCAGTCACCCTGATTCTTGAAAACCGGGTTGTTAAAAGTTTTCCAGCCATTGTGCTTGCAGCTTTCCGCGCTCGTGGGAGGACCAACGAGCCCCAAACTGGAAACCAGGCTCAGGTTATCGATGAGCAACCCAAACCCTGCGGTTGCGGGAGCGGGTGCTCCGCCCGTGCGAAACAACATGGCACGTATCACGCGACTCTCACGCACAGGCGCGGACGCCTCGGGATCTCCAGGACCTTGCGTCCAGCGAAAGTAATCCTCCCAGCTTGTGCCCGTATGCTTAAGCACTCCGTCCACAAAAACCTTCACGACATCGTTGCGGGGTCCGTCAATCAGATCCATTTCGATCCGGATCGTATGCGGAACAGTCCGGCTCAGACCCGACGCGATGTTGGTCAAAATGAAATTGTCTTCGGGCCCGCGGCCGTCGGAAGGCATCGCAAGGGTACCATACGGG
>JAYUVJ010000574.1:0-3398 GCA_043754155.1 Acidimicrobiia bacterium | reverse complement strand
TGATGCCGACCATATGTTGGGCGGCGTCTTCGCAAGAAGACATTCGATATTTCCATTGGTGATTGCTTTTGCTACAAGTCCAGAGCCCGGAGGCAAAAGTATCGAGGTGCAGACGGCACCGGCTGGCTCGTTGGTAGAGATACTGATGGCAACGTCAGTCTTGAGAGGGCGATCTGGTCCGCTAGGTGGACTGTCGACCTGGCTCACCGGGTTCGGTGTAAAGGTTGATGGTGCCAAGTAGGCACAATTCGGGTGTGTTCCCGGGCCCCCAGGGCCGCCGGACCCAACAAGCGGCTGAAGTTCTGGGACTCGAACGGCTGCGGTTGCTGCGACTTTGGAAGGCACATTCCGGTAAATGACACCAAATGAAATCTTCGCCCAACGCTTGGTCAGATGGATTGTTGGAGTCGGATCTACGGTGCCTGAAGGAGGAAATGCTGGATCGATATCACCAGCGATAACGCTCACACTCGAAGGGGTCAGACCGGTACGACAGAACACCCGCCAAAGTTCCTTGGTCGAGGACATATAGCGATATGAGGCGATGTAGGTCTCGGGGCTCGTGGGCAGTATGGGGTTTCTGGTCTCTATCCGCAAAACGTTGCTCGCAGCATCGGCCGCCGACGGAGCGCATCCGGTACCAATCGCTATGGTTGAAGGAACAAGCCAATTCGCGTCGACCGGTATCGCACTTGAGATATCAGAGCTAAGCCAAAAATTCAGGGAATTTGCATCACGTGCCGGGGGCAACGCTGCCTCGATGCGATCGCTTGCGCGAACGCTAACGCTGAACGCCGTCGCGATCACGCCTGAGATAATGCCCATCAGCGCAAGCACCATCATCATTTCGGTCAGTGTGAAGCCATCCTCACATCGCTGAGAGGACCGAGAGGTAACTCGCTTCATGGCCTTTTCACCAGATCAAAAGTCTGTGACCCACGATTGCCAGGAGCAGTGACTTTCACGTTAAGTAGGAGAGTCTCGGTCTGCGGTACTGCCACAGCAATAGTCGGGCAAGCAGATCCGACTAGCGGACCAAAATCAATCTTATTCCCTTGACCCCAATACTTCACACTCAGCACACTGATGGACCAAGAAGAATTTAGAAATGTGAGGTTGGGATCTAGAAACAACAGATCGATATCAGGCTGGTAACCCATCGCAGGACTGGCGGTGTTGCATTTCCAGGTTGTCCGCTGAATTGCGTCGGCCAGGTGCGTTACGACAACGCTCACCTGCGCGCGCCCCTTAAGCCGACTTGCAGCCGCAGTGGTACTGACAAGCGCGCTCACCAAGCCGTAAACGCCTATGGACAGAATCACAACTGACATGAGTATCTCGATGAGCGTTTCGCCGCGCTCTGTTGGAGGGCGTAAACGTTGAGACGCACGCATGTCAGATATCCACCTGACCGAATATGCCGTACATGGCTGACACGAGGGCGATGGCGACGAACCCCACGACGAGGCCCATGAACATGATCATTACGGGCTCGAAAAGGTCGGTGAAACGCTTGAGTTTGTATTCGAGTTCCCGACCGTAATAGTCGGCGGAGGAGCCCAATTGTTCGTCGAGGGTTCCAGTGGCCTCACCGACACGAATCATTTGTCGAGCTGCGGCGGGAAACAGATTGGTCGCGGCGAGTGGAGCAGCAAGCCCATCACCGCGCATCATTTCGGAGCGGATCGTTAGCAGGCCGTTACGGAAAACTCGGTTGCCAGTGGTTTCACCGGCGACGAGAAGGGCATCGGGAAGTGGCACACCGGCTTGCACCATCACGGCGAGAATTCTGCAGAACCGTTCAACAATGGCGATACGGATCAGGCCGCCAACACGCGGTAAACGCAAGAAGAGCCGATCTCTCATCATCTTTCCGTCCTCGACTCGTGTCGCGGCGTACAGAAGCACGAGCAGAACAGCAAAACCGAGGAACATCACCTTTCCCCACGCTCCGGTGAAGTCGGTAATCCCGACGAGTATCCGCGTTGGCAACGGCAGTTTCGCATCGAACGAATCGAAGAAATCCTTGAACTTCGGAAGAACGAAAAAGGTAAGTACAACTATCGTGATGATCGACATGAATCCGATTACTGCAGGGTAGGTGGTGGCGGATTTGACCTTGCGGCGAGTTTCTAGGTCTCGGTCCATGTATTTGGCTAGTTGATCGAGAACTTCGTCGAGTCGGCCGGTCATTTCGGCGGAGCGGATCATGCTGAGGAAGTACTTGGGGAACGCAGCAGAGTGAGCATCAAGTGCGTTGCCGAGGCTGGAGCCGTTGCGAAGATTCACTGAAACGTCGGCGAGAACTTCCTTCATCTTCTTGTCGGTTGAGTCTTCCGCAATAATTGCTAGGGCATCAACGATTGGGATGCCTGCCTTCACGAAGGAAGAACACTGCCGACAGAAGTTCATGACTTCTTCGAGCTTGATCTTCTTCGGTGTGAGCTCAATATCCCAAAAGTGCTTCTTGGTAGTTTTTGAGCCAGCGGTCATTGATGGCTTGTTGCGCTTGCCGAGAGGGCGTCGCTTGGGTCCCGTGGGGAGCGCGGCCTCATCGCTACGAACACGGCGCTTCGTTGGGGTTTTGATTGGGGGTTCGGCGATGCTCATGATCATGATCCAAGGGTGTAGATAGTGCGCATAACTTCGGCGATGGTGGTTACGTCGGTAGCGATGAGGCGGGCGGCTTCTTCTCGGAGAGATCGCATTCCGAGCTTGGAAGTAAGTTCACGTATTTCTTGAGGGCCAGCCCCGTTGACAAGCGCGTAGCGAACTTCATCGTCGACTTGCAGAATTTCATACACGCCAACACGGCCACGGAAACCAGTCTCGGCACAGTAACTACAGCCAACCCCAGCGGAGAACACTCGCTTCGGAGGCCCTCCAGAATCCTTGTAATAGGCCAGTTCGTGAGCGGGCGGCGAATACGGTGCCTTGCACGAAGTACACATACGACGCACCAATCGCTGCGCCACCACACCGGTAAGCGCAGAAGAAACCAAGAACCGCTCAATGCCCATATCGAGCAAGCGGTACAGCGCCGAAGCTGCGTCGGTAGCGTGGATTGAGGACAACACCAAGTGACCAGTGAGTGCCGATTGCACGGCAATACGAGCCGTTTCAGCATCACGAATTTCGCCAACCAAAATGATGTCGGGATCTTGACGCAGGATGGAACGCAAGCCAGTAGCAAAGGTGATGTCGGCTTGGGTGTTGATTTCGATCTGGTTGATATCGGTGAACACATACTCAACGGGGTCCTCAATCGTCATCACGTTGAGTTCAGGGCGAGCAAGCTGGCTGAGTGTGGCATACAGCGTGGTGGTCTTGCCGCTACCGGTAGGCCCGGCCACAATCATCATGCCGTAAGGGGAGTTAACAATTGCGTCGTAACGCTC
>JAYUVJ010000573.1:0-2052 GCA_043754155.1 Acidimicrobiia bacterium | reverse complement strand
CGGCAATTGGTTGCGCCGAGCTGACGCTTTCCTTGCCAACCTTTCTTGGGACCACACCTGGAAGCAGATGCGGAACTTCGTTGTGGCAGGCAGCGGGCGTGAGAGTCAGTCCATGGCACAAGCCGGTTAGCCTCAGCTTCTCGGAAACAGACTATGGCATACGACATTTTGGTTGTAGGAGCAGGCTTCGCGGGTAGCGTGATGGCCGAGCAGTTGGCTTCAGTGGCTGGCAAGTCCGTTCTGGTTTGCGACAAGCGTCCCCACATCGGGGGCAACGCTTACGATTGTCTCGATGACAACGGCGTCTTGATTCACAAGTACGGTCCGCACATATTTCACACCAACTCGAAGGATGTGTTTGATTACCTTTCCCGATTTACAGAATGGTGGCCGTACGAGCATCGGGTAAAAGCGGCCGTAGACGGCAAGCTTCTTCCGATTCCCATCAACCTGGACACGATCAACCAGTTGTACAATTGGAGCCTGACCACCGACGACTTGGCCTTGTATTTCACCGAGGTCGCGGAGCCTTGCGACAACATCAAAACGTCCGAGGACGTAATCGTAAGCAAGGTCGGGCGTGAGTTGTACGAGAAGTTCTTTAAGTACTACACGCGTAAACAGTGGGGTTTAGATCCGTCTGAGCTAGACGCAACAGTCATCGCAAGGGTTCCGGTTCGAACGAACCACGACGATCGATACTTCAACGACACCCACCAGGCCATGCCAAAACACGGATACACGAAAATGTTTGAGCGCATGCTTGCGCATCCAAACATTGACCTGGCGCTCGGCACTGACTACCGGGACTTGTTGTCGAAACACGAGTTCGGTCAGATTGTGTACACGGGACCGGTGGACGCCTTTTTCGATTACCAGTATGGGAAGTTGCCTTATCGGTCGCTCGATTTTCGATTTGAGACGCACGACAAGGAACGCTACCAAGAAGCGCCGGTAGTCAATTATCCCAACGACCACGCCTATACCCGCGTCAGCGAATTCAAGCAATTCACTGGACAACAGCACGCCAAAACCAGCGTGGTCTTCGAGTATCCGCAGGCGGAGGGCGACCCGTACTATCCGGTCCCCCGTCCAGAAAATGCCGAGCTGTACCGAAAGTACCAGGCCCTCGCGGATGCAACGCCCAACGTTCACTTCGTGGGACGGCTAGCTACGTACAAGTACTACAACATGGATCAGGTGGTTGCGCAGGCATTGACCACTGCTGCCAAACTGTGCGGGTTAGGCGGCAAGAAGGAGATCTTGGAGCGCTCCGCTTGAGGCACCATGACACTGTCCAGCGACAAGCTGGCGCTGTGGGGCGGCATCGAGTGTACCGTTAACCGCGTAGGCGATGTTTACTTTGATCAGATAAGCCGCTCGGGACATAGAGAGCGGCCTTCTGATCTAGAGCGGATAGCCGACCTTGGCATTCGAAAGCTTCGCTACCCAGTTTTGTGGGAACACGTCTGCCCTCGCGGCGATCTGGCCGCCGCTGATTGGTCGTGGCACGATGAGCGGCTTGCCCTCCTACAAAGATTGAATGTAGACCCCATCGCGGGTTTGCTTCACCATGGCAGCGGCCCTCGCAACACCGACCTGCTTGACGCCAGTCTCGCATCAGGGTTGCAAAGTTTTGCCCAAGCCTGTGCCGAGCGGTATCCATGGGTGCAGGATTACACGCCTGTAAACGAGCCGCTGACCACCGCCCGCTTCAGTGCGCTCTATGGTTTTTGGTACCCACACCAGCGCGACACAAATCTTTTTGCGCGCGCGCTTGTCAATCAATGCAAAGCCATCGCGTTGTCTATGCAGGCCGTGCGCAGGGTGAACCCCCGGGCTCGGCTGATCCAAACGGAAGACTTCGGGTCGGTCAGAAGTACGAAGCACCTGACGTACCAAGCGGACCTCGACAACCAACGTCGGTGGCTTAGTTTGGACTTGCTTTGCGGCCGCGTTGACAAGACGCACCCCCTGTACGAGCTGTTGGTGCGATCCACCAGCGAGGCCGACGTTGCGTTCTTTAGCGATTCACCCTGCCCTCCAGACGTG
>JAYUVJ010000572.1:0-3945 GCA_043754155.1 Acidimicrobiia bacterium | reverse complement strand
TGAAGCAGAGCGTGAAGTGTTTGCGGCAAAAGCGCAAGATCTCATTACTCGGTATTCCATTGATGCTGCGTTGCTCGACCTGCGCCACGGAGAACAATTGGGTGCCGGGGTACGAAAACGACGATTCCATCTCGACAACCCCTACGCTACAGAGAAGTGTTACCTGCTCAATACGGTTGCTCGGCTCAACAACGTAAAGATCGTGTACGAGGAACGCTTTGCTATGGCCACCGCCGTTGGCTTTCCAACCGACATTGAACTTTCCGATTTGCTGTTCACTTCTCTGCTCGTGCAAGCAGCCAAAGGATTGCAAGATCTCGTGGCTAGCGCAGGAAAGGGGAGGACCTCGTCTCCAGCATTCCGCCGGGCGTACTGGATTGCCTACGGCGTGCGTATCGGAGAACGCCTCATCGAGGCCCAGGCCCAAGCTACGCACGAAGCCGAAGCCGTGCATGGGGGGGCGCTGGTTTTGGTTATGAAGGAGAGGGAAGAAGCCGTTGCCTCGGTTACCGACGAACTGTTCAAAAACACCACGAAGATGAAAAGCCGTCGGGTTGATTCCGATGGCTGGGATGCCGGTCGTGCGGCGGCGGGTAGCGCCAACCTCGGCACCCCAAAAGCGCGACTTCGTTCCTAACTTCTCCTTCGACCACTCTGCGCGTCCCGAGGTGGAAGAGAATCCGAACCGTATCCCCGATCCGGCTTATCGGTCGACTGAGGGCACTACACCTTTTCATCAACCGGTGGCTCGGGAGCTTCCGAGGCAGATGCACAGTTGCGAGTACCGTCGGTGCCCATGCCAGGACCAGGATGGGGATATTCAAGCGCCCGGGGATCGTTTGCACAAGCACGTTCGCGGGCCGTGCGGCACCTTTGGACAAAATCCAAAGCCTGGGGAGCCATTGGCCATAACAGTGATCGAGCCAAGCGATTTGGGGCGTTTGGTGTTGACAGCATCATCATGTTTCCTTGGAACACCCTCTACGGTGAGAAATGGATGCGCATCGGCAAAAACACCATGATCGGCGAAGGCGTGACTCTTAGCGTCGGCATACATCCTGAGCAGATCCCAGTTTCCAATCCGGCGTTGATCATCGGTGACCGTTGTTTGATTAACAAAGGAACGGCCATCGTCGCTCACTTCGCAATCGAAATCGGTGACGACGTTTTCACCGGGCACAACTGCTACATCACGGATCAGAACCACGGCTACGAAGACCTCACCCAACCCATAGGCGCGCAGAGTATGCCAGAAAAGCCTGTACGCATAGGTTCTGGTTCTTGGCTTGGTCACGGAGTGATTGTGGTTCCCGGCGTCACCATTGGCAAACACGTCACCGTGGCTGGGGGATCGGTAGTTACACGTGACGTTCCCGATAACTGCGTCATTGCTGGCGCTCCTGCTCGAATCGTGCGTCGCTACGTTGACGGCGAAGGCTGGATTTCGGTTGATCGAAGCTAAGCGCCCGTAGCATTCCACTGAGCAACGGCTTCAACCAAAGCCTCAATGAAGTCGTTCGTGGGAGCTATTCGCCCATCAATGCGTTCCATCCCGGCGGCTTGTGGCGTGAGACCTCGAATGCGGGGAGGCAGCTCAATCTGTACGCCGCCGAGCGCAGGAAGGTTCACCGGGTTTTGGGGATGAAGACCGCGAAGCTCTTTGGGAATGGCTTCGAGATCATCAACAACGGTGTACCCGAGAACTTTGGGTGTGAGCACTTTAGTTACGACATTGGCGAGGGCCCGATTGGTGCCACCGAGAAGAATAGTGGTCCACAGTCCGTCACGCCCGTATCCGTGAATGGCAATCACGATGTCTACGTGGGCCACGAATGCAGCTAGAGCCAGGGAAGATTGCGGGTTTACCTCGATGGAGGGCAGGTGTTCGCGCAGCGGGTAATCCTGAATTACGCCGTAGTAGGAAGACCCTGAACGTTCAGCTGCGGTGCGGGCAATGTCGTCAGTGACTCGCTCCAAGTTCCCGCCGTGAAAGGCCATGAAACCAAACGTGGACCGCAAAACCGATTCCTCGTGCACCCCTGGAGTGGCGAGCAGCTCAGCAAAACGCATCGCTCGATTTTACGACGTCCAACGGATTACTACAGACCACCGCGTTTAATCCTGCCATCTCTAGCTTTCGCATTCTAGGAACCGAGCGTTGCCCTCGCCTCGAAGGTACGGAGGCTTTACGGGCCTACAAGTAGGTCTCCGTCGTTGAGTACGCAACCTTGGGCATGGAACGATCGGAGAAGGTCATCAAAGTCGGAAGGATGAAGCAACGCTCTTTGCGCAAGCACTACGCATGCCGAGGCCCGGTCGGCGCTAACGGAATACAACGTTGGTTCTTGGTGGTCCATGAGCTGCACCACGGAGGCAACCGCAAGACGTTGTCCACCTTTCACCAATGCAACCACGGCATCTCCACTCATTTTCGGGGCGAAGAATGTGTCATCCCAACGATTTTCTGGAGGCTCAATCGAAGTACCGATGGCGATGGCAACCTCGCCATTTCCGCTCGCTACCAAGTCATCCACCAACAGATCGGCGGCGATGGCCAAACGCAACATCGGCTCAGTGTCGAGCGATGTTTCTCGTTCCAGAAACAGATCAAACCGGTACAAGGCCATGCGAGTAGCAGCGGCACTAGCGCAGAGGTGCAGTTCGACGGTAATCCCACAGCGGCTGACCGCCGATCGCTGCCATGGTCTGGGGAAGTCGATCACGGTGGCGTGGGTTTCCGTTTGAGTGTTCACAATAAGTGGTATCGGTTGGGAATTTGGAAAACAAAACCACCTAAAGTGGTGAAAAGTTCGGAATGTTTTGGTTCAACCCCCAACGGCGCAGGAATGAATAACAGCTCACGAAAACGCCGAAAACATGCTCTGAGCACGGTCTTCGTGGTGTTTCGAGACAAAAGGAAGACAACTCGCGCTCGGGTATCTCTTCAGCCGTTTCAAACGATCGCAGGCCGAGTCGGCGCCTCAAAACACGATATGGCCTTATCTTCGAGGGTTCACGTGCCCGGCCAGACAAAGAACGTACGAATTATTCGGGCCGCATCGGCTGAAGATCTGCGAATCGATCAACGTTACGCAGCGCAGGAAAGACAACCCAGCACGCTCCAACCACGGCAATAGTAAGCACGCCTCCGATCACAATGGCTGGGGTGGTCCCCAAGAACCTTGCGGCCACACCCGATTCGAAAGCACCAAGTTCGTTCGATGCACCAATAAATACGCCTTCAACGGCACTCACCCGGCCACGCTGCTCGGCTGGAGTAACGAGAGGGACCAACGTTGACCTGATGAACACGCTGACCGAATCAGCAGCATTGAGCAGCGCCATACAAGCAATAGCAACCCACAATTGTTTGGTAAGCCCGAAGCCAATCGTGGCCAGACCAAAACCGGCAACTACGCCCAACAGAACCTTGCCGATGTTTCGCCGAACAGGTTTAGCCGCCAACAGCAACGTAACCAACGCCCCACCTATGCCCCCTGCAGCTCGCAAAATACCAACGGAGCTCTTATCCCAGTTGCGCTCGTCGGCCAGGGCGGGGAGAAGAGCAACCGCGCCACCAAACAGCACAGCAAAAAGATCGAGCGAAATCGCTCCCATCAGAATTGGTTGCTTCCACATCATGGCTAGTCCCTCAAACGCCGAGCGAAAACTGGGGGCATCGCCGTCTTCGGCCTCACCAAGATGATCAGTGCCTGCTTTGCTCGAAACCCGAAGTACACCTGCGATGGCCAGGGCATAGCCAAAAGCGATCAACCGAAAGGCCATAGCTGGATTGCTCCGATAAACAAACGCGCCAATGACCGGCCCCAAAATTGCCCCGCCCTGCCAACAGATCGATGACAATCCGACCAGGCGAGGTAGTGCCCGTTCTGATGGAGCCGCTGCAGGAATGAGGGATCGCATGGCCGGAGAAATGAAGGCAAA
>JAYUVJ010000571.1:0-2546 GCA_043754155.1 Acidimicrobiia bacterium | reverse complement strand
CCGCCTCGTCCACGCGGTACAAACCCTGCGGTATGAGAGGACACGAAGCGCACGGCTACATGCTTGTGCTCGCTCCAACGCTGCAATCCCGTGTCGCCGGTTGGCTCACGAAATACAAAGCGGCGTCGATATCTTGCTCTTGTCACACATTGACATCCGCAGAGCAAACGGAGCTGGAAGCCGAAAAGCAGCGGAATCAGTCCGGCATCGTGAAGAACGAGTTGAGCGTCGGTACGCGTTGGCTGTCGGATGCCTCATTGGGCAAAACGCTCGGCGAGACTGCGCTGCAACGTTGGATCAGCGAAATCGGGCATACCGCCGAAAAGCAGCAGGATGGGTTTCCGTTTGAGATTCAGTGGGACTACTCGAGCATCGTTCGAAGCATCCTCGCGAGTGCTCGCTAACGAGCGTTGCTGCTGTCAAAGGCAGGAATGTGCACTGTGTAACTGCGCAGCGCTCTCGCGCTGCTCCGTTCACAGCTAATTTATGGGAGCCTTTGCAGCAGAACGCGGCGTTGTGGTTGTAGAATAAGTCCCGCGAAATTTTCAGACAAAAGTTTTGCAAATTTCGACGTCACCAAATCGCGTACAATCGACGATCGCCACCTCGCGAATGGTTGAAGTACTCCGGGAAAAGTGCAACTTGGAGCAAACGGGACTTATCCTACAGCCTCGTTAGACGGCTCCGAACGTTTCTTCCTGTGTTGGCCGGACTGCTGAAGGCGAATATCTGGTGCGAGACCGACGGTACCCATCTTCATGCCTTTACTGACGGTAACGGAGTCTGTCCCAGCCAACACGGCGACGTCGCGCTCCGATATCAGGCGCACAAGGTTCGCCGGCGGTCAACCTAACATTGACTAATTCATCATTGGCGCGAACTTATGCGAGCTACCTGACAGGTGACGGGCAGTCGTCAGTAACCATCGGCGAGGAACCAAACGTGGCCAAAGTTCAAGTCAACACGCTATCGTACAAGCGTACAACCCTTGCGTTGCTGTTCATGCTCGCATGTACGGGTGGAAACGAAAAGGAAGCGTTAAAGAGCGCACTCGAGAATGCGCACTTCGCTGGACCGATCGTTGTCGATCTTCCTGACGAGCTGACACCCGCCACCGAAGCTTGGTACCTCGACGGTTGGAACGGTTTCATGCCACGCATTCAACCCGCTGCGGGGGATATGCGCTACACTCCGAGTGGCCTTGCTGCGCTGTTACTGGCAACACGATCAATCACAGTGATTCAACTTCCGCGGATGAATGGACCGAAGCTCAACTATCTTCGCTACACCGAACAGGTAAATGACCTATTGCTTGCGCCCGAAAACAAAAAAATCGCCAAACTTGCCCAACGCGAATTTGGCAAGCTTTCGTATTCTAAATGCTATGATGTGAATCCTGCGGGTACGGGTAAGACGACCGTTTGCTCGTTTGTGTTCAGCTATCAAATCGTGTCTGCGCTCGCCCCGTCGCCGCTGTCTGTGGGTGAAGGGAGCGCAAAAGTTGTGAAGAATCTCGATACGGGAAACTGGGAGCCAGCAGAATTCTCGATGACCGAGCCGCCAGCTGATTCAGTTGCGACGTTGCTCGCAGTCGCGGTCGCTGCTCACACCGGCGGCAAGACAGTGAACGTGGGAGCCGTCGCCCCGCTGGAGTTACGTCCTGCGGAGTCGGAGCAACGCTGCGCGGAATACGCCGGAAGCCACCCACCGCCGAAAGCGCCGTGGTATGCCCGCATTCGTGGTCGGCAAAACTCTACCGCTAAGGAATTGCCCGCGACCGAGCTAACAATGTGGGAGGGGTTTACGGGGAAATTCCCAACAGAACAGCCGGTTGGTTCTATCAGCGTGCTCGAGACGGGGGAGCTTTGTGTTGGGACAGCAATGTTGAGCTTCGTGAGAGAGCAGCGGGCCAATTGGGAGATTCGCCTGTCGAGCCCCAGTCGCGTAACTGGCAACAGACTTCTCATGCTCCTTGAGATCGACCGCGTGCTGAACCACGACCAATCCGGTGCATGGATTGTACATCCGGACTCCACCCGACCTCTGTCGCCAAACCTACTTCCAGCGCCACCTCGCGATCGTACCATAAACGTGCCGACGGCTAGCTCGTGGTCCCCAAACGGGCAGCACCTTGTGCTCAACGCTCCCGGGACGGGTGGCCCCGGTGTCTTCGCCGTTGACACGCGGACGAGGAACGCAATTTTGATTCGTCTGAACGAGATATTGCATAATCCTCACCCTGAGTGGTCCGGAGAGGGCGAAGATTCTGCCATACAAGTGTCGGCCGACGAATGGTTGTGGAAAGCACCCAACGTGCTGCATATTCGACTGCACTTGTTTACGAATTACCCGAACAAATTCACCATACCGGACGATTCCGTTGCGATTGCCGCAGTCGATCTGAGTCGAGGTGTGGCTACCAGGGTTCGGTAACGTTTTGAAAGCTGTACGTCCTTTCCCCCTGTGTCAGGATAGTTGTCGCATGGCCGATGTTGGTTTTTCGGCGATTTGATCGACTACGTTGGGGGTGAAGGTGGAGTATCGTT
>JAYUVJ010000570.1:0-3766 GCA_043754155.1 Acidimicrobiia bacterium | reverse complement strand
GTCGTACGTATGTTTCCTTCCCGGCTCCATTGTCGATTACAATCTTGGCGTTGGGTCGGCTGGCTAGATACGTCACCGTAGTCGCGGCTGGAGTCGCCTGCGCGAAAGGAGTCCACGCGGCTGGGTTCGTCGATATCCAATCCGTTGGTCTCCCAGTCCATGTTCGAGCGGCATCAGTCGACCGCGAAGGTTTTTTGTGGACAGCCGGAGCGCACGGTGTATGCCGCTTCGACGGGGCCGATTGGTTCTGCCCCGAGGAGCGTGCTGCTCGGGCCCTGTATGTCGATGACGACAATGGGATTTGGGCTGGGCTTGATGACAAGAGTGTCGTCGCGATACTTCCTCGTGGCCGAGTGGTGCGGACGCTTGGCCGCGCGAGTGGCGCGATCAACGACGTGGCGCATGCGAGTGGAACCTTGTGGGTAGCAACGGAGGCGGGCCTGTACAGCGTGCAAACAGAGGTTACATTGCCCACTTTTAGGCAGATTCTGTCCGAGCCGGTTACCAAGCTCGTGATTCAAAGGGAAGGTCAAGTCTTGGCAGCCGTGGGGCGGCGAGTACTGTCAATCGATCCGCAAGCGCCCGTTGTTGCGTTGGCAACCTTCGATTCGGCTGTAAGTGCGATGAGTTTGGCTCGTGACCTCGACGCAATTCTGGTTGGAACTTCCGCTGGCACACTTCACCGCATCAAAAACGGGCAGTCACTCGCGCTGCCCTTAAGTAATGACGATTCAAGAATCATAAGTCTCTGCGAGGACGGGGCGAACCACATTTGGGTCGGAACCGATGAACGCCTTCACCGTTTTGATCCCAACACTGCCAGTACAACTGACTTTAACGACGCGCCCGGTTTGCCTCACAACCAAGTTAACGCCATCGCTTTGGATGGCACCGCCCGACTTTGGCTTGGTACGCCGGCCGGGCTTGCGCAGATGAGGTTGGCCCATCCTCTGAGAAGCTTCACGAGATCGCACGGCCCTTTGACCGACGTTACATTCGCGGTAACCGGGAGTGCAGATGGAACCATTTGGGCAGCCACGGGACCAGGCCTTGCCGGATGGAGAAATGGTTGGGCGCACAATCTAGGCCCCATGCAAGGCCTTACGGCTTATGACTCGCGAACCTTGGCAGTCGATGACGAGGACAATCTATGGATTGGCGGTTTTGCCACGGGCTTGTATGTCCTTCAAAGCGGAAAAGCAGTCAGGCAATGGCCCGTTAACTCAAACACGCACCGGGGGGTACGCGCTTTGCGAAAGCGCCGCAACGGCGGCTTGTGGGTTGGGCTGGACGCCGGCGGATTGGGTCGGTTTGTTGACGGAAAATTCACCTGGGAATTCGAGCCCCGGTCAACCGGTCGCGACCTCGTTTACGACGCCGTGGAGGACGCTGCGGGCGATGGCGTTTGGCTTGCCCTATCGCACGATGGACTCGCCCTTTGGCGCGACGGCCAGCTAAAGCGCTTTGGTGTGGCAGAAGGCTTGCCCCCAGCCGAAGTCCTAAGCCTTGCAACAACTGACGACGACCGTGTGCTGTGGGTTGGCACCAACGGAGCAGGGCTTACACGGTTTGATGGCCACCGATTTACTACGATCGGCGCTTCTGCGGGACTCATCGACGACCACATTTTTGGATTGGCGACGGAAGATTCCCGATTGTGGATGAGTTCGCCGCTTGCGATAGGTGCAGCAACGATAGCTGATCTGAACGGTGTCGCCGACGGCAAGCAAGCGACGCTTGTGAGCGAAATTTTCGGCATGGCCGATGGCGTGCCCGGAGAGCCGATTCGTGGTTACCCACCTTCAGCATTCCGGTCCAATGATGGCACGATTTGGTTCCCGACAATGCGTGGCCTCGTGAACCTCGACCCGAAAGCGCTTGGAAGCATCGAGAGCCCACGACCCATTTCGTTCGATGACGTGCAAGTAGACGGGCACTCGATCGTGAACGGTTCACGCGCACAGCACCCATCGCTTCGCGCTGAGGTCATGTTCAAGTTCACATCGCCTGAATTTAGCGTGTCCCGGCAACTGGGCTTTCGCTACAAGCTCGAAGGACTCGAAGCGCCGGGGGACGTTTGGCACACGGCGCAGCAGGGCCGGGAAGCACGGTACGAGAACGTGCCGCCCGGAGCTTACCGCTTCATCGTTCAAAAGGTTGCGCGCGACTCAATGCCAGTGGTGCAAGCCAGCTTTCCTTTGCGCTTGCCCAATCCATGGCATGCGACGTGGCTGTTTCGTGGATGCGTGGGCGGCTTGGCCTTGGTTGCGCTCTTCGTTGCGGATAGAAGGCGAGTCCGACAGATCGAACAGACTCACGAGGTCGTGTTGTCGGAACGGGCGAGAATCGCTCACGACATTCACGATACTTTGGAACAGGATCTGTTAGGACTTAGGTTGCAGGTCGACGCTGCGGCATTAACCATGGGCACCAATCCAGAGCGTTCGCAACAGCACCTTGCAAGCGCCAGCGACCTAATCACAGATGGCGTGGTGGACCTACGTAACTCGATCTGGGGCCTGAAGTCGTCGAATGTGAGTACCAGCGAGATAGTGCAGGCGGTGCGTGCGCGCCTTTGCCGGCTTACGGCGGGAACGTCTCTCATCCTTGATGTGCAGCACATCGGTCAATCCCGTGTGCTGTCGGCCACCGTTGCCACGCACGCCGTGCACATCGCTCGTGAAGCGGTGACCAATGCCATCAAGCATGCGCACGCGACGTCGATCGCCGTTACCTTCGATACTACCGACGTGAGGGAGGTGGTTGTGCACATCAAGGACAATGGCCTTGGAATGATCGCCGAAAGGCCAGCAGTAACTGCGAACCCTTTGGCAGGCGGCCAAGGCCTTACAACCATGCAGTCCCGCGCCATCGCCATGGGCGGCAGTTTGACAATTGAATCACCCGTCCCGAGCGGAACGCAAGTCACCCTTCGCGTTCCGACCAATTGCAGCAAAAGGAAGCGTGGATGAGCGACAGCGAAACAACCGGGGCTCTTACCGTATTGGTTGTGGACGATCACCCTGTGTTTCGGCAAGGGTTGGAAGCACTGGTGGCAACCCAAGCGGATATGCGTGTCGTTGGCGCTGTAGGGGACGGCGCAAGTGCGTTCGAAAAAGCAGTGTCACAACGGCCCAATGTAGTCCTACTCGATCTTCGCCTAGCTGAGGCCAACGGGTTGACCGTGCTGACTAAACTCAAATTGCTGCAACCCGCTCCGAAAGTACTTATCGTTTCGAGCCATGAGGGTGATGTCATGGTGACCAGAGCTTTGAAGACTGGCGCCGATGGCTACGTATCGAAAAATGCTCCGGCCAGCGAACTACTCTCGGCAATTCGCAAGGTTCATGCGGGGGGGCGCGCCATTTCTAGCGAGCTATCTCGAAAATTCAGCGAGGGTGTGGCTCAACCAATTCTAACGCTGCGAGAAGCGCAGATCCTTGAACAAGTCGCTCGGGGGCTCAGCAACAAAGAGATTGGGTCTAACCTTGGATTGGCCGAGAAGACGGTGAAGAACAACCTAAACCTAATCTTCATGAAACTGGATGCTTCCGATAGAACACATGCGGTGATGATCGCTATGGAGCGAGGGATTATTTGATGGGCGTTGTGTTAGGCGGCTATTCGATGCAAATAAGTTTCGTCTTAAGAATGTGAAAGTAGCGTCGGGCAACTCCAGCGTGCTCGGCGGCTTTCGTCACGTTACCACCCGTGCGGGCAAGCACCTTTTCGATGTAAACACGCTCGAACCGCTCAACAACCTTGG
>JAYUVJ010000569.1:0-2210 GCA_043754155.1 Acidimicrobiia bacterium | reverse complement strand
TGATTATCCTCGTGTGTTCTGTGGCTGGTAGCTCGAATCTCACGGCTTGCCAAGAGCAGGGTGCCGAGCGCCGACGACAGCATGGCGGCCACCAATGTGGAAATGCTCGATGAGCCCGTATACGCCGGAGTGATGTCAGCAACTTGACCCTCAACCGACGGCCCAGGAACTGGTGCCACCGGAATCGACGATTGCTGAATCAGAGCGGCGACAGTGAGGGTTGGGGCAGGCTGAGTAGGAGCAACGACGGGCACCGCACCAAGGGTGAGCAGCGTTGGTGGAACAGAAGGACCAGGAACCGTCGGCGTCGGAATCGACGGAAAGACCATTGAAGTTGAAGGCACCAAACGTGTCGTAGTAACGGCAGCGGGCATCGTGGTGGTTGTAATGGTTGTAGTGGGCAGACAACGTGGGACGCCCGCAGCATCGATCGTCGTCGATGGAGACGGACACGGCAGCGCTGTCGTAGTCGTGGTCGTAACGTCGGGGATCGTTGTAGTCGTTGCGGCGGGCAAGCAGAGCGGCACACCGGCGGCATCAATCGTTGTCGAAGTAGACGGACAAGGCAACGTAGTCGTGGTTGATGACGGGCAAACTGTTGCACCAGAAACGCAACCTTGCGACGTGGTCGTTGTACTACTTGACGATCCACCGGTAATTAACGCTGCCGATTCAATCTTCCTGATCGAATGATTCAGTACTTCCGCGACGTAGAGGTTGCCCGCTGCGTCGAATCCCAAACCAGCTGGGTAGAAGAACGATGCGGAGAACGCACCCCCATTGCTACTGCCAGCAATACCTGTGCCGGCGATAGTCGAGACGAAGCCTCCTAGCGTGATCTTGCGAATCAGCTGGTTGCTGTCACCCACATAGATATCGCCACTCGAACTTACGGCCATTCCTTGCGGCTGGTAGAACGATGCGGCTGCTCCTTGTCCGTCGGCTGAGCCGTCAATCCCTGAACCCACAAACGAAGACACCAATCCGCCTTGAGTGATCTTTTTGATCTTTCCAGTTCCCCCTTCGACAACAAACAGATTGCCCACGCTGTCGGAGACCATTCGGTTGGGAGCAGAGAAACTTGCGGCCGCACCCTGACCGTCTGACGAAGCGTTGACCCCTGACCCAGCAAAGGATGTGACAATCCCTCCGGGTGCGATCTTGCGCACTATCTGCGTTTCCGAAACATAAAGGTTTCCGAAAGGATCAATCGCAATTCCCTTCGGCTGCGAAAATGAGGCTCCCACTCCCGTGCCGTTTACTGTTGCGAACGCTCCTGACCCGGCGTAGGTTGAGGCCAGTCCCCCGGGAGTGATTTTGCGGATCACGTTATTGATCTTGTCGACGACGAAGAGGTTGTTACTTTTGTCGATCGCCAAACTGCTCGGGGCGTTGAATAGCGATGCGATGCCTTGGCCCTCAGCGTACCCAAACACACCGGTTGTCGACCCGGCGAACGTGGTGACAACACCAGCGGGGGTTATTTTGCGGATTGCGTTGTTCGAAGTGTCGGCGACAAAGACATTCCCAAAGGAATCGACCACTAAGTCCTGCGGTTTATTAAACGATGCAAGCACTCCGGTTGCATTTTGCTGACCCACAGATCCAGTTCCAGCGAAGGTGGTTACATCACCAGGCGCAGCCTCGGATGCCCCACCGATGACCACCAATCCGGCAAGGCCAAGAACAACAACCGCTGCGCCTCGCAGACAATTTGACAGTTTTGACATGAAATTCCGTCCTTCAGGTACGAATACCAGCGCGCATACCAACAACTTGCTGGCTTGCCCATTCACCGTACGAAATTCGGCTTACCGAGCACATGAGTAGTGACTACTCATTTCGTTGATTCCATTGATCGACGAAGCGCCCCTATTGCTCGGTGCAGCGTTACGGCGAAGACTGGTTTGGAACACTGGAGCACAATTGCGGCTTCATCAGAGGAAAGCCCGGCGAGATAGCGGAGGGTTATCGCCTTTTGGTACCGCGGATGAATAGTCAAGAGGGCTTGACGCATTTCGTTCAGAAGAACTCCCCTGACTTTTTCGCGCTCGAATTCGTTGCTGTCGCCCACGATTCCAATATCGTTGGCAACCAGCTCACGCATCACTCGCTGAGCCTGCTCACCAAACGCGCGTTCTTGGCGTCGGTAGTAATTGACAATTTCATTCGCAGCGATTCTGAACAGCCAAGGCCGAACTCCTAAACCA
>JAYUVJ010000568.1:0-3738 GCA_043754155.1 Acidimicrobiia bacterium | reverse complement strand
GACGGGGAATACGTTGACCCAGCTTCGATCCATATGCCGTCACCGTCGTTCTGGCCTTTGGTCGCCTGTCTTGGCCTGCCACTCATTGGCTACGGCATGATTTTCCGAGCTTGGCCTCTTGCTGCGTTTGGCGCATTTGTACTCATTTCCGGTCTGTTTGCCTGGTCACTAGAGCCAAGCGCGGCGCCCCATGAAGACCATCGAGACGACGATCATCATGATGACCATTCCGACCACGATGTCCTGCCTGCCGCCGCCATGGGCGCCTTGAACGCTGGAAGCTGAGCTTACGAAATGACTGCTGTAATTTTGGACGGGCACGATCTCGTTGTCGATTCTCACGATTCTCACGATTCCCATGCTGATCATGGGCACGAAACTCACGCCACCTCAACGGGCGTAAGTAACGAAAAAGTCGCGATGTGGGTATTCCTCGGTTCGGAATGCCTGCTCTTCGGTGCACTTATCGCTACCTATCTTGTGTACAAGGGCCGCAGCGTCAACGGCCCTTACCCCAAAGATGTCTTCGACATTGGGTTCACCTCGGGTACATCATTTGTGCTCTTGATGAGTTCGCTCACCATGGTGCTTGCGCACTCTGCGCTTCGTCGTGGCGATCACCGTCGCTTGCGCATCTGGTTGATGTCCACCGTTGCCCTCGGCAGCATTTTCATCGCCGGTCAAATTTATGAGTTCACCGCTTTCGTAAAAGAAGGTTTGAACCTCTCCACCAATTTATTCGGTTCAAGCTTCTTTGTGCTGACGGGCTTTCACGGCGTTCACGTAACTGTGGGCATCATGATGCTTGCGGCTTTGGCCAATCTCTCCCGCAAGGGAAAGCTTCCGGCGGAGCGTCACGAAGTTGTAGAGATTGTTGGTCTCTACTGGCACTTTGTTGACGTGGTGTGGATTGTTATCTTCACCGTTATCTATCTTATTCCGTAGTTTGCTATATCCCGTTTCTTTCGGGTTGAACTACGCACACGTACTGAACATGCAACACCACTTCACCGGCAAGGAACTTCCATGAGCACTGCACCCTCCTCCACAGAAGCCGAATATACCGGCCCCATGTTTGATGAGCACGATAAGCAGTACTTCAAAGTGTTTGCTGGGCTTGTGGCACTTACGACACTTGAGGTTTACCTCTCGTACTCCCCGCTAAAAACCGCAAAGGCCGGTTTGGCTTTGCCGCTGATGGGCCTTGCACTGATCAAATTCATTATGGTTGCCGGTTTCTTTATGCATCTGAAGTTTGATACGCCTCTGCTGCGTCGCCTTTTTATTGGTGGGGGCGTGCTCGCCTCGTTTTGCTACATCATGGTGCTGGGTGCCATGGGCCGCTTCAGCGGAACTTCGCTTTACGCAGCGTTTGGAATCTATGCAGCGTTTGCCGCAACGATGCTTGGTGTCTGGGTGTTTCGTGGCAACAGTGATGATGATGCGCAGGGCGTTGAGGATTCGCACGGCTCGCGCGCTCCAACCTCGCACTGACCGCTTACCGCTGACCGCTGGGGCTGCTGATCTGCTGAGTTGCTGAATCGCCGCTGCGCAAGTTGTTGTAGAGGTTGGTTCAGCGCAAGGCTCTAAGAACGGAATTTGACCCTCGCTTCTGGAGTGAAGGTCCTACTAATTCTTGTCAGGACAACTATGTACGCATTGTTTTTTGGAGTAGAGAACTCAATCTCGTTGAAGTTCCACGGGCATCCCTCTGTGCTGCTTGTCATCGGTGGTATTGCGGTGTTCTTTTGGTGGGCGCTCACGCGTTTGGGCCCACGAGAACTTGCGGCTGGTCGGATTCCATCGGGGGAAATTGCTTCGTCTCGGAACAAAAAGTGGCTTGTCGCTGGGGTGTCGGCAACGTTTGTTTTTTCGTATTGGCCGCTCCATGACATTGCTGAGAAGTACCTCTTTCTCGCCCACATGACCCAACACACCGTGTTCACACTCGCGTCGCCGGTTTGCTTTCTGCTCGGCTCTCCGGATTGGCTGTGGGCTTGGGCGCTGCGAAACAATTTGCTACGCAACGTGGTGAGGTTTGCTTCTAAACCCGTTGTGGCCCTTATGGTCTTCAACGCTCTGATCGCTATTACCCACTGGCCTTCGCTGGTTGACTACAGCCTTCACAACGAGTTGTTTCATTTCTCCGTGCACGCAGTGCTGTTCCTAAGCGCCACCATGATGTGGATTCCCGTCATCAATCGCAGACCAGAACTGCCGCAGCTGAACATTCCTATGAAGATGATGTACTTGTTTGCGCAGTCAATTGTGCCAACGGTGCCAGCTTCGTTTCTTACGTTTTCTAAGAAAGCGATGTATCACACCTACCAAGACGCACCCCGTATGTTCCGGGGCCTTGATGCCCTCGGAGATCAGCAGATTGCCGGGGCCATCATGAAAGTTGGAGCGGGCACGTACCTGTGGGGCATCGTTGGTTACTTGTTTTATCGCTGGTGGACGAATTCCAAAGCGGGCTTGAGCGATGGCAACTTGCAGGTCTCGCCCACACTTCCAACCCGGCGGGTCAACATTGCCGGCATGACGATCTCTGGCGGCCGGGTTGGTGCCAAGGCTGCGGCGGCGAACGATGAAGTACTTACTTGGAACGATGTTGAGCAAGAGTTTGCCCGGCTCGATAAGCAGCAGGCCGAGTTGGGTGAGGCGATCGGCGAAATTCCCTCTGTCTAGTTGCCGACGGTGCCGATAACAGAATTCTCGATGAGGTGGTTAGAGCTTCGGGTTTGGTACGTAAGACGCTTTAGCTGGGAGCCGTTAACGAAGCGCACCAGTCGAGTCGGTTTTCTTGGTCGCCTTGCGACGACTATTTGAGCTTCTCGAGAGCAGCATCGAATTCGCCCGATGTCATAACGTTGTCGAATCGGGCGGCGATCTTGCCGCTTCGTCCAACTAGAAACACCCACGGTTCGCGTCCCTCGCCGTCGTTGAGAATCCATTCGGCAGCCCACGGATTGATTGTGCCTGCCGTGGCATCTGCGAAGACTTCGAGGTGGACGAAAGCTACACCGGCCGTCGACGCTGGTTGGGATTTGGCTCGTTCGTCCACCAAATCAGTGATGGGTCCGCAGAACTTGGATTGGCAGTATGCCGGGGTGGACACGACCACAACGAAGGGTCGCTGCGCCTTAAGAAGATCAGCTATTACTTGGGTGTGGAGAGCGGGGTCGGCGAGTTCAGTGAGTGCGTCCGGGCCGGAGCGTGAGTCGATTTGATTAATAGGCACACTTGGTTGTTTGCCGACAAGAAGTATTGGGTTGACCGTAGGTGGTGCGGGGTCGCCAACATCAGGGATGGCATTCTTGGCTTTCACATCAACGGCAGTTTCAGCCAAGATTTTCCCCGTCTCAGACGCACGAATTTCCGCTGTCCAAAAACCGGCGCTAGCAAAGGTGTAGGTGGCGGCATAGACCCCGACGCCATCACTAAGTGCACCTATCGATGCGATTTGGTTCTCGGCAGAGGCAGGCCCGGCAACGCCAAGATAGGTTGCAGCGACGCCGGGCGTCGTTGTTTCGTCCTTCGCTTCTACTGGGCGAAACGAAACGAGAACACTTCCACCGTGCAAGATTCGTCCGTCGATGGTGCTCAGGCCGAAGGTAACTCGCTGAGGTTTTCCTTTGACGGTTTCAAACGATGCCGTTTCGGCAAACAGTTCGTCGGGTCCTCCGCTCCCCGCAGTTTTGCCTCGCTTGGAAGCCGACTCGGTTTTTGAACCGCAGC
>JAYUVJ010000567.1:0-2625 GCA_043754155.1 Acidimicrobiia bacterium | reverse complement strand
GGAGTCATGTTCTCCGTCCAGCCGAGGTTCCACGATTTGATCTTGTCGATGTCGAGCGCGTAGTGCCGCGCCCAGAGCGGCATGATCTCCGGTTGGATGTAACCCGGTTGCGTGCTCGAATTGATAACGCTCCCGTTCGTTCCGAAGTAAATCAGCCAACGCGCCCGGGCATTAGGCAGCGACATCGGTGTCGTGGTCGTCGCATACACTTGCGTTCCGAACTCGATGCCAAATTTGCCGTTGTTGGTGGACCACGCTCCTAGCCGTGGAGAATTGGCGGAGACGACGCCACCAAGCCCGACGCTCTGCCGGATGTTGGCGAATCCAAACGTCGGAGAACCCACTGCTGAGTTCGTGTCACACATCAGATTCCAGAAACCAGCATCCCGGATGAACAGAGAGAAGTTGTAAGCCGACGCCATGATGCCGGTGGTGTTGCCAAGCTCGTCACGCTGCTTGCTCGCGAGGTTGGTGGAACCCCACGCAACTGAGTTTATCAAATCGAAATGGTATGGAGCATCGTTGAAGTCTCCACCGAATCCGAAGAGCACACCGTTTGCATCGCTGGAAGCTGAATGACCACGATAGCGATACTCGTCAGCGGCGACGCCGGGAGAGACATCGAAGCGGAAGTAACCCGCATCGTTGTTGAAGTTCTCCACAATGACACCAGGCTCGCCCGCGTTCATTATTACGCGGCATTTGTAGAAGCCAGGCCCGGCTGCCCATTGGAGAATTGAACCGAGATAATTGTAGGCCACGCGACGGTAAGTCCCCTCGAACAGAAGCTCGGTGTAAATCGGACCGGCGTCCACGACGGTCACGGTCATGTTCGACCAGCAAACGGTGATGGGTGCGACGCCATCCTCGCCGTTGGACACGTAATGGAAGTTCGTCCCGTTGGTGCCGCTCTCGCCATTCACCCAAAAAGCATTGCGCAACTGGAATCCCTGAATCGGAGCGGCGTTGGAATAGCTAGCGACGGTGGGATTGACGATGCGGAATCCGGTGTGAAGCCCGTTCGTTACTTGATATTGCCACGGAACGGCGGCGCTGGAGTTGGTTGCGAGTCCCAGGTAGCCGAACACTCCGTTGATATTGGTGGGTGCAATTCCCGTGACGAAATAGAAGCTCTGCGTGGAGTTCGGAAGTAATCCAGCGCGGAAGAACACCTGGTTCGAGGAACCCTGTTGCCACGGCACGAAGTTGCCGGAGCCGTCATACAGCGCGGTATTCGTCGCGGTGTAGGAATTCGTCGCAATCGTGAACCGAACCACCTGAACCATCTGCGTCAGAGGCAATGGGTTGGTGATCGAAAAGATGTTTGTCGTGTAGGTTGGAGATCCGCCACCACCGCTCGCGCCGCTGCTGCTCGATGGGTTGCCGCCGTCCACGAGGGACATGACTTCCGTGCCGCTAAGTTGCCGGTTGTAAAGTCGAGTTTCATCCATCCAGCCACCGAACCAGCCGTTGTTTGGATGTCCGCTCCCGATTTTCCAGTCGTAGCCAAACAACATCGTGCCAATCGTGATCGCGTGGGAGTCAGGGAACACTCGGAAGTATGGAGCGTCCATCGTGTTGGTTGCCGCTACGACGCCGTTGGTATATGCGAGAACCGTGTTGTTGGTCGCGCTCCAGGTGTAGGCGACGTGATACCAGACCGAGGTTTGCAGAAGGGGAATTTGCACGCGGTAACGGTGTGTCCCGTTGCTCACGACGGTCAATCGCTCCTGCCCAACGTCATAAGCGGAGATGCGCCAAGTGTTTTCCGTTCCTCCGGTATCGGAGGCATCGAACAGCGTCGCATCACCCATGCCGTCCGTGTTTGTCCAAGCAATCCACGATGCATAAGTACCGTTGGTGAGGTTGTCCATCCCGCCGAGATTCGTGATTCCCAACCAAGTCCCGATGGTGTAGCCGAAGTTTTGGGCGTGCGTCAGCCATTGCTCATTCGTTCCAAGGTTCACAAACGCGGCGGCGTAGTTGCCCACTTTTCCGACCGTGACGACTGGCGCGAAGTTGGAAGCGTTCACTCCACTCTGAGTCACGTTCGTTACTGCGTAAGCGTGGTTGGTGTTTCCAGAGCGGTCTTCAACCCATGCCCCTGCTCGATTGGTGAAGTTCTCGAAGTCGAGATAGAGAACGAGCGAGGGGTCATGCTCAAACGCGCCGATGTCCCAGCCGGTTCCTTGTCCTCTTCGCGCTCCAAACAGGTCGTTCGTAATCGCGCTCAGAGTAGAACTCAACGAGGACAAGTCACGGCCCCGGTTCATCGCGGACGTGTCCCCACCGTAGAGCCGGAAATTGTAAACATACTCGCGCATGAGTTGGACGGAGGTCGAATAGTTCGACTTGTAGGAACTACTCCATGTGGACATCTGCTCTGCGTTGCTGAAGAGGTTCACTCCGTTTGCTGCACCTGCGCTATTGTTCGTCCGGTAATAAAGTAGCTTGGACGGGCCGACGATGGTGTTGTAGTTGAACACTAAATCTGCCGGGTCATAAAGCCATGCGCCGCTACTGAACTGCGCGGCGCCGGTGCTCGCATTTGTGCCAGAGTAGAAGATGTTGTTTTCGATTCGCCAGTTTTTGAGATTCGAGTTGGTCTTCCCGCTGGTAACGAGC
>JAYUVJ010000566.1:0-2249 GCA_043754155.1 Acidimicrobiia bacterium | reverse complement strand
GCCACTCCATGTAACGCAACCGCGTCGACCACATGTTGTGCGGTTGCACCATCGCCACTCGAGCCTCCTCGAGCGTCTCCGGGTAGCGCTGTGCTAACTCGAGCAGGATGTCGCGCACATCGGCGACAACGCTCAAACTGCCGTCGCTCGAGACCTCCTCGAGCACGTCGCGTCCGGGTAGACCCGCGCACGCACCTCGAGCGTCTCACCACCCGCGCCACGCAGCACCACGCGCTCGAGCCAGATCGTGACTGGTGCGCGGCGGCGTGCTCGAGGCTCGAGGGCTGGGGCGATCACGCTAATTCAACCGCTCGAGCATTTTGGCATCGTCGTTTTTGACGCTGCCGACGTTCGCCGCGACCGGATACAGTGCATGTTCAGGATCAAGAAGCGATCCTGCCCGTCAGGTGCATGTTCAGGATCAAGAAGCGGTTACACTCGAGCCTGAACTACCTAAGTCCAGCCGAGTTCGAGCAGAGACGAGCGGCTTGAGACTGCCCGAGTCCACAAAACAGGGGCAACCCCATATGCGGACCGATGCTGACCACCTTACCGCCCTCATTGAAGGCGGTAAGGTTTGTGATTTTGGTACGCGAGCCTTTGAGGTTATCGATCGCCCGAATGCAGAAAATCGAATGTGATCTGACCCGTGGTGCGATTGATGCGAAAGCGGGCTGCGTCCGCTGAATTGCGGCCCTTACAACCGATGTTGTTATCATCGATGATCGGGTTGTCGTCATTCTTTTTCAGGTTCATGCCAACCTGCCACTGCCAGCGAGACAAGAAGCCACTCGGACGACCGCCTGTGACCGAGATTGTAAAGGCATCGTTATCGCCGGTCAGGAACTGCCCTAGGTCTATCGTCGTGTCGTTGCTGCCCGAATAGATCAGCACTGGGGTACTCGAGTTTGATGGCGTGTGGGTGACGGTAACGTTGGTGTAAATGTTATTCAAACGCAGCGGGTATGCGTCAATCGGGGTGACCGTGCAAGTTCGCAACTCGTACTCGGTGGTGCGCGAAAACTTGGCTGGGTTACGATCCCACCCGATGATCTCGTAGCTCAGGGGCTGGTAAGCGTAGGGATCGCGGCTGTCAGTGAAGAACTTGCGCCACTCGCCATTTTTCACATCGGTCTCACTGACAATGCGGTTGCCAGACCCGCCGAGCTGAAAAACGGTGAAGCTCGAGCTGCTGATCACTCGCTTCTGTTTGGTGGTTAAGCTGGTGCTGACATCTGCCCCTAAGCCTTTGAAGGCGGCTTTCAAGGTGGCTTCCATTGTGCTGGTACTTTCAGTCGATTCCATGGCCACAATCAGTTTGCGTCCGTAAGTGACAACCGCCGAGTAGGTCGGCAGGTTGTCGTAACCGAGGTCGTTGCTTGCGCCGAGCTGTTCGAAGGTCGAAACGGGCGTGGTGTCCAGTGGGAGACCGTTCTCCGGGCGTTGCCCCCTCAAATCAATCGCTATCTGATAGCTCGTTTCGACCGCTTGGATGAAGACGGTGTTGCTGGAGCCTGTGCGAATCGCCTCGGCACTGGAACTACCCGAGGCACTCAAACCGGACATCGCGAAGCTCGCGTCATAGCCAAACTTGACCATCGCCTCTTGGAGACTCGAGGCGGTTTTGACCTCACTTGCAAAGCCGACCGAGGGCACGCCGTTCGGAAAGCGGATTCGCCCACCGTCACGGATGGCAGCGATCGCCACGGTCACACCGCTGGCGCTGGCCTCGGCGGAGGTCTGGGCGTAGCCCAATTGGGTCGAAAAGAGACTGATCGGCTGGCGTTGGGAGGATGGTAGGCTGATCGGCAGCAGGCTCGGCCCGCCTAGATTGACCCAGCGACCCTGAATCAATGACCCTGGGTAGAACTTGTCCTCGCCCAATCCAAAAGCCACGAGTTTATCGGGACGGTAGGTTTCGCTGACTCGGGTGCGAGTGCAGTTCGGATCTAACACCGGCGATCCGATCGGAGTCACGCCAATCTGTGGTGTGATCCAAGTTCCGTTCGCGAACAGTTTTTGCACAAAATCCGTGCGTGAAGTGGCGTTTAGTGGGTAGCCTTGAGCGCGCGCCACGCCGACTTGGCCGAGATCTCCCTTGGCTCGAGCCAGCGTCGTTGCTACGTCGGGAAACATCGCGGCCTCGCGGCTGATACCAAGGGCGGCGGCTTGCGCCTCAAAGTCGGACATCGGTTGGAAGACTGGAGCAGCAGGTGGTGCTGGCGGTGGTGCTGGTGGTGGAGATGGAT
>JAYUVJ010000565.1:0-2283 GCA_043754155.1 Acidimicrobiia bacterium | reverse complement strand
CGCTGGAATCGTTTGGCGCTTCGATGGCGATTGGGCTCATGGTCGTGCTCCAATGGATAGAGGTACGCGGGTTGGATCAGGGCCGAGGGTCAAAGCGGGGCGATTTGGGCTGGCCGGGGTTGACCACGCTCGGAATCGAAGGTGATGTCGGGATCGGATTGTGAGGGGGCATTTACGAACGTAACGAAACGGGCTGCGTGTGCCGGGCTTTCGATGGTGGTTTTCCATTCGCAGGCATAGGTGGCAACGTGGCGTTCCATCTGAGCTTCGAGATCGGCAGCGATGCCGAGGGAATCATCCACAATGATGCGCTGCAGTTCGTCAAAGCCACCCTCAAACTTCTCCTGCCAATTTGCCGTGCGTTCCAAGCGATCAGCGGTCCGTACATACAGCATTAAGTAGCGGTCGATGAGCTTCACCAACATTTCGTCGTTCACGTCTGTAGCGATCAACAGGGCGTGACGGGGCCGCATTCCACCATTCCCACCGACGTAGAGGTTCCAGCCGTTCTCGGTTGCAATCACGCCAACATCTTTGCTTTGGGCTTCCGCACATTCGCGTGCGCAGCCTGAAACTGCCAACTTGAACTTATGCGGTGCTCGCAGTCCTCGGTAGCGAAGTTCCAAGGCAATGGCCATAGCCACCGAATCCTGCACTCCATAGCGACACCAGGTAGAACCAACACACGACTTCACCGTGCGCAGCGCCTTGCCATAGGCGTGACCGGATTCGAAACCAGCGTCGATCAATTCGCTCCAAATTGACGGGAGCTGTTCGATGCGTGCACCTAGCAAATCGACTCGTTGCCCGCCGGTAATCTTGGTGTAGAGGGCATACTTCTTCGCCACTGTCCCCAGCGCAATGAGTTGATCAGGAAGGATCTCGCCACCAGGCACGCGAGGAATAACCGAATAGGTGCCGTTACGTTGGATGTTGGCGAGGAAATGATCATTGGAATCCTGCAACGAGGCTTCTTCGCCAGCCAGCACGTAATTGTTGTGAATGGTGGCAAAGATCGAAGCGGCAGTTGGCTTGCATACTTCGCACCCGCGACCTGTCCCGTGCTCGGCCACCAGTTGAGCGAAGGTGGCAATGCCGGTGGCTTGGACAATGGTGAACATTTGGGCTCGGGACAAAGCGAAGTGCTCGCACAAGTTGTTATTGACAACTTTGCCCGCGGCCTTGAGTTCAGCGGTGAGGAGGTCTTTGACCATTCCGACGCAACTTCCACATCCAGTACCGGCCTTAGTGCACGTTTTGATCTGCCCCACGTCGGAAAGATCGTTGTCACGAATGGCTTCACCGATGGCGCCTTTAGTTACGTTGTGGCACGAACAAATAGTGGCGACATCGGGGAGGGCTCCAACTCCGAGTGTTGGCGAACCTGATCCGGAGGGAGTAAGCATGCTTAGCAAATCTGTCGGCGTTGGAATTACACCCCGAGCCATCTGCACCAACATCGAATATGCATCTTTGCGACCAACCAACACCGCACCAACTACTGCAAAGTTACGAACGATGATCTTTTGGTATGTGCCAGCGATGGGATCGGCAACTACAACCTCGTGCGTATCTTCACCGTTGGCATGTGCGTCGCCCACGCAAGCAACATCGACACCGAGAAGTTTTAACTCCGTCGAGTTGTCAGCACCGGTAAAGGTTGGAATCGCTGTGTCAACCAAGTTGACCGTGGAGTTGACCGTAAATTGGAACGTGGAGTCGCTTACGGCGATTGCACCGGTCGCAAGCTGGGCGGCAACCACCTCGGCCATGGCGTATCCAGGAGCAACGAGTCCATAGATTCGTCCGCCATGCAGTGCGCACTCGCCAATGGCTGAAACGAACGGATCGCTAGTGCGGCAAAGGTCATCAATGGCCACGCCACCGCGTTCGCCAACCGTTAAGCCCATGGCTCGAGCCAAATCATCACGAGGACGAATTCCAGCAGCCACCACCAACAAATCCGCCTCGATACGAGTCCCGTCGGCGGCAGACACTGCGGCCACACGCCCGTCATCGTGACGCTCGATAGCCGACGTGGCAAACCCGGTATGTACCTCCAGGCCCAGGTCTTCCACGTGGCGGCGAAGCGCTTTGGCGCCACCCTCATCGATCTGCACCGCCATCAAGCGTGGAGCCAACTCAATCACATGGGTTTTTACGCCCAACAAGCGCAGGGCATTCGCTGCTTCGAGCCCAAGCAACCCTCCACCCATAACAACACCGGTTCGACAACCCGCAGCGTAAGCCTGGGTTTCTTGAAGATCCTCAATTGTTCTGTAC
>JAYUVJ010000564.1:0-2655 GCA_043754155.1 Acidimicrobiia bacterium | reverse complement strand
CGTAGTCTCCCGAAAGAACTCGGTCGCTAATAGTTTCGGTCGTCGCTTTCACGTCTTCCTCGATCGAACGGAGGCGCGTGAGTAGGTCTTCCGCTGTTGAGGTTTGAGCGTTCAGAAGTGCTGCCGCATCTTGAAGTTGGCCCTGATGGTCCAACCCGAATTTTTCTAGTTGGGCAGCTGAATCGTCTTGAACCGACTTGATGGCCGTCTCCGTGTCGGCTTTAAAGGTTTCTTGCATCGTGCCTATAGCGACGCTTGATGCTGTGCGCGTCGATTCGAGAAAATTTGAGTTCTCCGTTGCCCTGGCCTCTAATGCGATTAGTTGACGGCTTAGGTCGGCGAGTTCTTGCGTTGTGTGCTCCACCCGTGTCGCCAAGTCCTTCTGTGCTGCTTCAGCCTCACGGCGAACTCCTCCAATCAACCCGGCGGCTTTGCCGTTTGCAGGAAGCGGGCCGGCAAGTCCAAGGTTGGGTGATGCCGTTATGGCATCGAGGTAACTGTCGATATTTGTAGACGTGTCCGAACCTTGGGAGAGGCTCGTAACCCAGCTGGCAATGTTCGCAAACTGGTTGGCCAAGTCGTTGAATTGCGAAAAGCTAACGAGGTCGGGATCGGCAGAATCAAGCAAGTGGCGGATTCTCGTCTCAACCTTTCTCGTTCGTTCGATCGAGGGCCGAGACGTCGCCGGGGTCGATTTGGAAGCCATCGCTGCTTGGATTGCGATATCGGCAGCGTCGAGTTGATCCCATATGGGATGGGCGGCCAATTGTTCCGTTCGAGTAGTCATCCGCATAAGTCTACGGAGGGGGTGTGACAAAACAGGGTCGCAGCAATGTCTGACAAGTTGCGCGAATGAACCGCCGAAGTTTCCGGCGGCTCGTTCTGCTAAATGGGAAACGTTTATGCGGCGTGTTGTTGTTCGTCGTGGCAGGCGGCGAGGGTGGGGAATCGTTCGGCTAGGCGTACGAGTTGGCCGGGGCTGAGGGTTGGGGCTCGTCGTTTCACGTAGAGCGTGTCGGGCTGGGTTGGGAGTGTGTAGGCGAGGTGGAATCCGGCGAGTCGTTGGAGCGCTTTGGTGAGTCTTCCGGGTGACGTGCCAAGGGATCGGGCGAGTTCGTCGTAGTTGATTGCGACGGTTGCGGTTTCGTCGTCGGTGGTCCATGCCGCGAGGTGTTTCCAGGCGAGGTAGCTGGTTGGGCCTAGTTGGCTTAACCAAAAGTAGGCGTAGTAGGTTTCGTCGGGCCGGTGGACATGGCTGGGGGGCGTGTGGCCAACGGCAACGGTAATGATTCCGTCGACGGGTGCGAGGTGAAACGTTGCGGGTTTCATCGTGCAACCTCGCTGCTCGCAACCTTGATGCTGACAACTTTATCGCTGCCATTGATGTTGGTAACGATTGGGCGTAGCGCTCGGTGGATGTGTTGGGGTAGGCGGGTGGCGAGTAGTCCGGCGTCGATGATTCGGGCGGTGTCGATGTCGACGGGGATGGTTGCGGTGACGGGTACGCCGAGTACTACTTCGATGTCATGTACGCTGAGCGCTCGTCCGGGTTCGTTGATGAGAACCACGTGTGACGGGCGGCGGGGTAGGTGAATGGCGCGGCGTACGGCAAGGTAACAGGGCCGGGTGACGAATACGGTTTCGTGGGCGTGCTCGTTCCATGGGTTGGCGTTGTTGGTTCCTCCGTCGATGATGACCGTGTCGTACTCGCCGAGTCCGCCGGTGATTAGTCCGTACGTGTACGTAGTGAATGCGATTGGGCCGGTTCCTCGGGTTACGACGTCGAGGTTTTCGCCGACGGTGACCGTGATGTCATCAAGCGTGAAATTCGGATCAATCAAGTAGTCAGAAAGTCCAACGCTCAACGGTTCGGGTTTGCCCAAGATGGCGGGCAGGTCTCCGCCGGTGTCGATAAGCAATGTCCTGTGCCCGGCTTGGGCGTGAAGGATTCCGAGGGCGGCGGTAATGGTGGTTACGCCTTGTCCGCCTTTGGTTGCGTGCACGGTGATGATTGGCATGTGAGGTTCCTTGTTAGGTCGAGGCCCTTCAAAGAAATGAAGGGCTGCGGGGCGAAGTGCCCAGCAGCCGTTGGCTGCAACTCATTGCCGGTGGGGTGGCTGGTCAAGGGAGTGGGTGCTTGGTGGCATCCGGCAAGCGCAGCGTCACCAGCGGTGTGGTGGATGGCATCGGGCTCCCCTTGACCAGACGGGGCCCAACTGGCTCACCTACCAGCTCGAACCCGTCAAGCAAACTTCGCCCGCGACCGCCGGGATGCGCTTTTGGTTTGCCGTGTTGCTACGTTTCGCGATCGTCTGTAATGCTTAATCACGGCTGTGCTGATGGCTTCCCGCCGACGCCTCGCACAGTCAGTCGGTCCTGGGATCACTGGAGCCCGCCCTCCAGCCCAGGGCCGCACCCAAACCAACAGTGAATTTTCCCCTTGAACGCCTACGACCAGTTGAGAATCTGTCTGGCTGGAGTGACTTTTTTTGCTTCATTGCCGGACTTGTTTGAATCGTAAGCGCGCCTAGGCTTGGACCCGATAGTGGAAGTGAACCACATCGCCATCGAATCGTTGTTCGTTGACGAGTTTGAGATCGAGTCGAAGGTTTTTGGGTAGTGCGGGTTTGCCTCCGCCGAGGATGATGGGGTGAA
>JAYUVJ010000563.1:0-5915 GCA_043754155.1 Acidimicrobiia bacterium | reverse complement strand
GCCTCAACCGAAGCAGTGCCATTCGAAGCAACACCGCTGAGCAAGCGGGTGTCGACGACCGTTGGTTCCTGGTGAATCTGACCGGGAAGGCCAACGCGACCACTGCGAAGAATTGGGGAAACTTCTGGTGGGTGTTCGGTGCCGGTCATGCGACGATCCCATTCACGCCAGAACGTACGCATCTGTAACTCGTCGGTGAAGATCTTCTTTTCTGAGCCCATGCCACGTGAGATGTCGTTCCATGGGGCAACGGCGTGGGCAGCAAATCCTCGTTGACAACGCTCCAGCGCTTCGATGTCATCTGGGGTAGCTAAACCAGCGGGACCCCAGAAGGTGAGGAAGTTCTCTTGGCGCATACGACGTAACTCGGGATCGTCATCCTTTGGTTGCAAACTCCACGCGGTGACTTCCATATAGCCTGGCGAAATTGGATAGTACGTGCGCAGAGTAATGCCCATGATGAGATCCACCACGGCCAAATTCGGGAAGATGACCAAATTCCGCCCGGAGAACATACGGTTGGCCCAGTCGGCACCGTAGAGCTCGGCGAATCGTTCACGCCTAGACATCTGCTTGCTTAGTGCTTCGCCTGAAATGTCGCGACCCAGGCCGGTGTTCATTCCGCCGGTTGCATCTGCGCCACCGATGACAGCATGGCCGTTGCCAAGGTCATAGCCAAGGTTTGGTGCGGTGCCGGCCTTGAACACGGTGCTGAGATCTTTGCCGGATTCCTTCAACATCGACAGGTACCGGTGATGGGTAGTCATGGCGTGGTAGCCGTCGGCGGAGTTTTCGCTTAACAGCTTCCAGTTGGCGTTGGCGGCATAGAGGTGCGAGCCGCCGATGATTTGCATACCCTGCTCAGATTGATCTGCGAACAGATCAAGTATGTCGGCAGAACCGGCGAGGTACGTTTCAAGATCGGCAATCTCTGAGGTCCACGACAGGAACACGAACCCTCGGTACGACTCCACTTTGGAAGGCTGCACCAAACAGAGATTGTGTCGATCGAAATCGGGTCCGTAGCTATCTTCGCCTGGCAGCGCAACCAAGTCGCCGTTGGTGTTGAAGGACCAGCCATGGTAAAAACACTTTAGAAATCGTCCGTGACCCTCGCCGCGCGTTTCGATTTGCATGCCGCGGTGCGGGCAGGAATTTACGAACACTTTCACTTTGTGTTCGGCGTTGCGCGTGAAGATGATCGGGCGGCCACCAACGTTACGGGTGCGAAAATCGTGCGGATTTTCGATCTCGCTCTCATGGCCAACAAACAGCCACGATTTATCGAAAATTAGCCGTCGTTCCTCTTCGAGAATGGCTTCGTCGACCATGGTGGAACGGTGAACGCGAAAACGCGGCGTTTCCCGATCATCAATCACGTACGGAACTGACGGACCGGCCTTTCCCAATGCAATGTTCGACGTGCCCATGATTTAGCCCCTTCCGGCGTTGGCCCCCATAAGAGTACGCCCGATGATGATGCGTTGTACCTGCGCTGAACCTTCGAAGATGTCGAGAATCTTGACATCTCGATACCACTTCTCCAAAAGCAACTCCGTGCTAGTTCCTTCCGGTCCGAGAAGCTGCATGCACCGTCGAATGATGCGCTCAAAGGTGGGCGGGCCGAAGGCTTTCGAAACTGACGCTTCGCTCTTGTTGAGCATCTGGTGATCAAGTAACCACTGGGCGCCGTAGTTAACTCTGCGGATACGTTCGAGCGCGATATTCATGCGCTCTAATTCATTCTCGATTCCGCTCCAACGTTGTGGGGTGAACCCAGCCTGCTGACCTTTGAGAATGCCGGTTGCTACATCGATCGACGCTTGGGTGATCCCGAGTCCCATGGCGGAAATGTTGGGCTTGTTCTGAGCCAAAGCCCCGAGTGCCCCACTTCGACCGCTACGCATTGATGGTTGGTCCTTTTCGCCCACAGCGTCGTCACCTCGGTCTCCGCGCCAACCCAACTGGTAATCGAGCGGAATGGCGCAGTCACTGAGTAATAACTCCGAAGTACGCCAAGCTCGAATTCCGAGCTTCTCTTCGTTCTCCTTGGCCACGATGAAACCAGGAGTGCCGCGCGGAACCACGAACGCCTTGATACCCGATGCACCTAGTGACTTGTCGACGTTGGCAAAAATGATGGTGTAATTCGCGTGGCTACCGCCGGAGCAATACATCTTGGTGCCGTTAAGAATCCACTGATCACCGTCTCGCGTGGCTGTAGTTCCAACCATGGACGTGTCGGATCCGAAGTGCGGTTCGGTTAGACCAAACGCCGCGACTCCACCCTCCTCAACGATGGGTTTGTACCAGCGCTCGATCTGCTCAGTAGTCCCCATAAGTTTCACCGTGAGATGTCCAATGCCCTGGCCGACGACATCGTTAACCCATATGTCCCCATAGCAAATCGATTCGGTGATCAGCAGCTCTTTGATCCAGTGCCCATCGGTGAACCGGGCCGCGGGAACTCGGTCGCGTCGGTCGTGGCGCGAAATGGCGACCGGACACTTCTCGATTACTTCCCGCCAATTCGCTGGTGGGTTGTGATCGATGTCGGCCTGGCGGGCGTAAGGACGAACTTCAGCCTCCGACCAGTCCATAATGGACTGCCCATGCTTTTCCAATTCGTTGCTGATTGTAAACATGCGTGTCATCTTGGGTTCACTGTCTTAGTGGTCGAAATGTCGAAATGGTCGGATACGGCTTACAGGGCGGTTTCGAAGGCGGTGCAAAGTGGGTCGAAATCGATGGCCGACATGGCCGCCGCACTTCGATAAAAACGTTCGACCGGATGATCATTGATGAAACCGTGGCCGCCGAGCACTTGGATAGCATCGCGAGTTGACTGGGTTGCCACAGCGCCTACGTAGTTCACGGCAGCGGTCGTGACAGCTTCAATGTTATGGAATTCACGAGCATCAAGGCGGGAAGCAATATCGGCTACATCGAGATGGGCGGCGGCAACGCGAATAGCGATATCGGCGAGCATGAACGACACGCCCTGGAACGCAGCAATGGGTTTTCCAAAGGCAATACGCTCCGTCGAGTATTTCGCAGCGTAATCCATCGCTCGTTCTGAAGTGCCGAGCATTGCCGAGGCAAGCAATATGCGCATATTGGATATCGCCAGGTGGATCGCTGCTTGATCCGCGTTCGCACCACCGAGAAGGGCTTCATCGGCCACCGTGCAATGGAAGGTAACTGAGCTGAGTTGTGCAGCGTCAAGGGCCAACTGACGGTACACCGGGCCGATGGTAACTCCGGTGGCGGATGGAGAAACTAGAGCGATACGGAGGTTTCCGTCGGACGGGTCAACGCCGATAACCAGCAACGGATCGGCGCTAGCAGCACCGGCGACGGCGAGTTTTGTTCCGGCAATGTTCCATCCGCCGGCAGGGTTTTTGGTGATTGTGGTGGCTGACTCGCTAGGAGAACGACCGTGACCTTCGTACAAAGCGATAGCGCCGTGAGCAGCTGCATCTGTAGCAAAACGGGGCAGGTACGCCTGACGCTGAACCTCGGTGCCAAGACCCCCGATAAAGGAAGCAGCGGCTCCCGACCACACTGCAGCCATGGTGAGTCCGGGGTCGCCATAGGCCAGTGCGTCGATCGCTGCAGTTTGCGTGGCGCTGGTGGGTGTGCCGCCGCCACCGAATTCCGTATCGACCGGCGTGGTAAGACCAGTCTCAAACAGCGCGTTACGGACGACACTGGGCACGGAGCCTGATCGTTCCGAAGATGTGGCGGCGGGATCGAGAACGTCGAGGGCCAATGCCCGGCAGAGACCAACTACCGCAGCAGTTTCCTCGGTTGTATCGAGTGCGTACATGGATCTCCTGGTTTGGGAATCGTGTGAACGGGTTTGTTCGGATGGCACGGGCTTTGGTCTTGCAGTCGGTTCGAGCAACCTGAAGAGGGTTGGCCGTTTCCCCGTCGGACCTGGATTTACCCTGGGCAGCTTCCAATATTGACCGATGAGCGGGCAATCGAATGTTCCGATGAATGGATACTTCGATTGGCGTAGCGGGGCAAAATCTGGTGGGCTAAAGACATGACCGGCCCCAGCGGTGCGCTGCCCTCAGGTTCCCGCGCGTCTGAACCGGGGGCCGGGGAGGTCCCTGCTGCTGTTGACGAGCCCGCGGACACCACTGTTCGCCCCGCGATGGTGGTCGATATGCATACGCATTTCTTTCCAGGGGGCATGCACGATTTTGCCGCAGAAACCGGTGATGCCCGCTGGCCGTCGCTCGCCGTCAATCCCGATGGTTCTGCCAGAATCATGCGTGGAACTGAGGTATTTCGCCCGGTCGCGGAGACGTGCTGGAGCCTAAAGCGAAGAGCTGAAGCCATGGACGATGCCGAGATTGACCACCACGTGCTCTCTCCAGTACCCATCACCCTCACGACATGGGCCGAGCCGGTAGTGGCCGCCAAATTCGCTCGGATGCAAAACGAGGCGTTTGCTGGTGCGGTTGCCAATGCTCCTGCTGGCCGGTTCAGTTGGATTGGGAGCGTTCCCTTGCAAGACACTGATCGTGCGATTGCGGAACTTGAATTTGGCGTGAATCATCTGGGCATGCTCGGGGTGGAAATCGGCTCCGAAGTTTCAGGGCGCGAACTCGACGACCCGTCCCTTCGCGGGTTCTTTGCCGCAGCGCAAGATCTCGACGTTGCCATCTTCATTCACCCTACCGACGGTGCTGGGGCAATCCGCCGTGGTGGCATTCCCTACGAATTCGGCCTCGGCATGCTTACCGATACCTCCATGGCAGCGGCCGCTCTGGTTTTCGGGGGGGTGCTCGACGAGTTTCCGCGGTTACGAATCGGCCTTGCGCACGGCTGCGGAAGCTTCGCCTGGTCCTATCCCCGCCTTGTTCGTGGAGCCTCCATGAATCCGGCCAACGGTACTCCCGAGAGCATAGGCGCGCATACTAATCAACTTCTTCGTCGACTCTGGGTGGACACGCTCGTGTTTGACGCTGAACATATTCCGTTGATCATTGAACGTTTCGGCGCAGATCATCTGATGCTCGGCTCCGATTTCCCGTTCTACCCGCCAACCTTCGGCTCTGCCTTGGAACCCGTAACTGGCGCCGTCGCTTGTAATCACTGTACTCCCGATCAAGCCACGAACATGCTTGGCCCCAACGCCAGCGCCTTTTTTCAACTCACCAGCCGGTTCGATTCTCGTAGGGACCAAGCTCAACAGGTCATTGACGCATGACCGTGGAATCGAATCGGTCAGAGCCATCAGAGCGGTCAGAGAGGTCGGAGCGGTCAGAGCGGTCAGAGCGAGGTGTTCGGCCAGGAAACCGGGAATTTCGTAACGTAGATCCTTCAGGTTTTCCTCGCGGTTCCCGTTTGGTGGGCTCCCCCAAAACGGAGGTGGGGTTTGGCGAGGTAAGCCCAGCGCACGAGTCATCTAGTGGGATCAAGACCTCGTCGAATCAGGATGATCTCTCGATTGTTAGCCGAACCTTTCTTCTGCTGGCTGCATTCCGCGATGACTTCATCCTTGGTGTCAGTGATCTGTCGAGACGGACTGGTCTTCCGAGAACCACTGTTCATCGCCTCGCCAATCAAATGGTTGAGGTGGGCGCACTAGGCCGAGTGGGAACGAAGTTTCGTGTCGGGGCCACGCTGTTCGAACTTGGCAATTTGCACTATCCCCAGACGCTGCGCGACACATTGCAACCAGTGCTCGATGATTTGCAACGCTCAACTGGTGGCAATGTGTCATTGTTGGAACTTGTCGGCTCTGATGTGATTGTCATTGCCGCATCGAGGCCCCGGAGGAGCCGCTGCGCGATTGCCCATTTGGGTCTTCGATTTCCGGCGCATGCTTGCGCTGGTGGACAAGTTATGTTGGCTTACGATGATCGATTTGCCGCCGGACCGTTTCGCAAACTCACTGC
>JAYUVJ010000562.1:0-2577 GCA_043754155.1 Acidimicrobiia bacterium | reverse complement strand
CGGCACCAACGATTTCAAGAACGACTACACGTTCGATAACCTGAACCGCATGACGCAGGTGGCGCAAATCGGCAACGGCGGCAACACTGTGGCCAATAAGCGGGCCAACTTCGCCTACAATGCCGTCGGCCAATTCACGAGCGTCGAACGCGAGGTGAAACCGTCCTCCACCTGGAACGAAGTCGCCACCACCGCTTTCACCTACGACACGCTCAATCGCGTCACCGGCATTGACCATAAGCGATCCGGCACAAGCCTCTTTACGGCGTATTCCTACACTTACGACCGGATGGACCGGATCACGGGGATAACATCGCAAGACGGCACCGTCGCCTACACCTACGACAAAACATCCCAGCTCACCGGCGCAGATTACTCGTACCAAACCGACGAAACCTTCGCCTGGGACGCCAACGGCAACCCCTCCGGCGGCAGCAACACCGTCGGCACGAACAACCGCCTGACGAGTGACGGCACCTACAACTACACCTACGACGACGAAGGCAACACGTCCCGCCGCACCAAGATCAGCGACAGTTCCTATACCGACTACACCTGGGACCACCGCAACCGCCTCACCAACGTCACCAACAAAACCTCCGGCGGCACCTCCACGATGTCCGCCGATTACACCTACGACCTCTACGACCGCCGCATCAAGAAAGTCGTGGACGCCGATGGCGCAGGCGGTGGCGGCTCCATAACCACCCGCTACGTCTACGAAGACGAAGGCATCACGCGCATCACCCACCAGTTCGACGGCAGCAACAACCTCACCCACCGCTACCTCCACGGCCCCGCCGTCGATCAGCTCCTCGCCGACGAAGACTCCTCAAACGCCCTTCTCTGGTCTCTCACGGACCACCTCGGCTCTATCCGCGACCTCATCAACAACTCCGGCACCAACCAAAACCACATCAAGTTTGGAGGCTTCGGAAGCATCACTGCCGAATCTGCTTCGGCTGTTGATTTCCTGATGGGCTTTGCGGGCATGGACCGCGATGAAGAGACAAACAATGATTACTCAGGACATCGCTATAAAGGCGGACTGCAGTTTCTAAGCGAAGATCCGTCTGTCTTTCGAGGCGGCGATCCAAATCTTAGGCGCCTCGTATTCAATTCGCCGATCATGCTTATCGATCCCACGGGCCTAGAATCGGTTACGGTGTCAATTGATTCAAATGATCCAATTGAACCAACTGGTTTGCCGGTAAGTTCCTCAACTACTCCATGGGGTACGTTCATGCTAGGCGGTGGTTTTGACTTTGGATTTTTGCTGGGCGCGGGAGCCAGCTTCCAATTCACAGTTAGCCCAGCCGATACTTGGGCCGATACCCGATTTGGCTACGTAGTGAATGGAGGCATTGGATTTTATTTTGGTTTTGGCGGATCTGTTGAGAGCATCGCCTCTGTCACTCAAGCGCCATCGCCGGAGACACTAAATGGCATGTCGTGGATGTATAATGTTTCTGGCGGAGTAGGGCCTTCTGGTGGTTTTGGCTTCAGCAATCTGGTGGACCCCTTAGCTATCGGAAACTTTGTCGGAGGAGTCCCAACGGTATTTAATTGTCAACTTGGTGCAGGGATCGGGTTCCCATTGACCGCACAGTTGTTCTACGGCGGCACCTGGGGTGCAAGCATTTCTCCCAACGAGTTTCATCAAACACTCACGGAAACACTCACGCCAACCTACTCCGATCCCAGATTACCCGACCACGGGTGGTCAACGGTATTTGGAGGCCCTGGAATGTGAGGATGGTCAGTATCCTGCGGCAAATAATTCCAGATTCACACGGAGTGAGCGATCGTTACCGCGAGTCGTCACTGTAACCAGAATAAAAGACAAGATAGTTGATAGCCAGATTGGGTGGTTATGAAGGGATACGTTACAACTTTTCGTACCTCTCCTGATGTCATGGCATAGGCGAACTACATCCTCAAGCAAAGACAAAAGTAGCCCCCATGAAGTACAGTCTGCTGATGTTTGCGTTGGGGGATGTGGGCTTTCTTGGAGCGATTCTGGGTTGCGTTATCGCGGGCTTGGCCGTTATCGTTGGCATCATCATCAGGCGAATACCCGCCGAAGCATTGCTCAGTTTGGATCAATGTACCGGGCGCTGGATTTATGAGCGTGAATTGAGGGCATCCGGGGACAAAAAACTCGCACTCGCCAAAGCCGCTGCGTTCTACAGATTTTTTGGCGATTGCTTCGTCGTCATGGGATTGCTCCAGTTAGTTGTCTGGACCTGCAAAGCGTTCCTCACTTACGGCAAATAGTCGAAGGGAAAAGGAAGGGAGCGGAGAGAAAAGGTGTCAGGAACCGTTGTTTGATGGGACGGGCTACGGACTCCCCTCTTGTGAGGAGGGGGGTGATGCAAAAGTCCCCGACCGGCAAGTCACAAGTGAATGCGGCTCTTGAACTTACGAAAATCGCCAGGCTGACTTTTGCATCACCCTGGCCGCGGAGATGGACGCCCTTTCCAAGACCACCGACTTCGAATACGGCGACCGCAACTGGCTGACGAAAATTACCGCGCCCGATCCCGATGGGGCCGGGTCGCTGGGCAGGCCGGAGAC
>JAYUVJ010000561.1:0-2640 GCA_043754155.1 Acidimicrobiia bacterium | reverse complement strand
CTGATACGGCGATGGTGTACTTTATGAAAAACCTAGAGGCCAGCAAAGCGCTAACTAGCCCACATCACCCGGTGTACGCACACTGTCTGCTTAACGTAGGGCTGGGTTGCTATGAGGCACATGAATTTGAGCAAGCTGGCTCATACTTTCGGGAAGCGCTGGCAATCTTTCGACGCTTAGGCGGCATCGAATGTATTGAATATTTAGACACGCAAGAATCACTGTGTTGGGTAGCCATCGCAGAACATAGGCTCCCAGAAGCGGAAGCAATTTGTCGAAGCGCGATGTCGAGTCTTGAGGCGCAAGCGCCAAAATCAATCTTTGCAGGAGGACATTTAATCAATTGGGCGAATATCAGTATTGAGTATGGCGACCAAGACCAAGCAGAAGAGTTAATGCGGCGAGCGATGGCGATTTACGAAGATAAACTTCCCCGGCGCAGTGTCATCCTCGCGAGAGCGCGCGAACGGTTTATCTGGTTGCTCGTGAAACAGCAGAAGTTTGAAGAAGCCGAAAGGGTTGCTGCAAAGGCGAAACGTGCCGAATCTCTGACCCCGTAGGCAACGTCACCGCTTGGGACTACGACAATCTCAATCGCATGGTCAGCGAAGAAAACGAGAACGGCGACCTGCGCTACTTTGCGTACGATGCCAACAATCAACTGGTCGAAAAGACCGACCGCAACGAGCGCGTGACGGAGTACGATTACGACAATCTCGGCCGGATGGTCGAAGAGACCTGGCTGGACGGCGCCACGGTCATCCGCACGTTTGAGTACACGTATGACGCCGCGGATAAACTTACCTCCGCGGCCGACGACGACAGCGCGTATGCCTACGGCTACGACGACTACGACCGCTTGGAAACCATCGACAACGCCGGCACGGCCGGCGTGCCGCAAGTGCTGTTGCAGCGCTATTACGACGAACTCTATCGCCTGGCCAAGGTGCAAGCGGCCATCGACTCCGTCGCCGATTTCGAGAACAAGTACACCTTCGACAATCTGTCCCGCGTCACCAAAATCACGCAAACCGGCCAATCCGGCGGCAACACGGTGGCCGAGAAGCGGGTCGATCTCGCTTATAATGCGGGCGATGCGTTAACCTCCGTCGCGCGCTACAAAGACACGGACGGCGGCTCCGGCAATCTCGTCATCGACACCACCTACGGTTACGACGGCATCGGCCGTTTGACCAGCATGGACCACAAGGACTCCAGCAACGTCGTCATCGCCGGCTACGACTGGGCCTACGACGCCCACAGCCGCGTGACGCAGTTCGTCAGCAGCGTGGACGGGTCCAGCGACTACGGCTACGACAACACCGACCAGCTCACCACGGCCGACCACAACTACCAAACCGACGAAAGCTACAGCTACGACGAAAATGGCAACCGGACCATGTCCGGTTACACGACCGACGCCAACAACCGGATGTCCAGCGATGGGACTTTCAACTACATCTATGACGACGAAGGCAACCGACTGAGCCGCACGCGTATCAGTAACGACTCGGCCGACGACAAAACAACCGAATACACATGGGACTACCGCAACCGCCTCACCAAGTACGTGGAGAAAAACAACGGGGGCGATATCACCAAGCAGATTGAGTTCACTTACGACGTGTTCAATCGCCGCATCGCCAAATCCGCCGACATGGACGGCGAGGACGAAGCCACGATCACGCGGTTTGTCTACGACGGTTGGAACATCGTTCTCAGATTCGACGGTTCCGGTGCCCTGTTGAACCGTTACGTCCATGGCATCGGCGAAGACCAAATCCTTGTCTCCGAAAATGCCGAGAACGAGCTAGTTTGGGCACTAACGGACAATCAAGGCACTGTTCGCGATCTCGTCGACAACGATGGCGACGTCCTCAACCACATCACCTACAGTTCCTACGGACAAATCCTTACGCAAACCAACTCGTCGGTCGTCTTCATCGGCGCCTTCCAAGGCGCGGAACTCGACACAGAGACCGGCCTACAACTCCACGACCGACGCTACTACGAACCTTCAACCGGCAAGTGGATCAAGGAAGACGCAAAGGGCTTCGCCGCCGGTGACACAAACCTGGCGCGGATGGAAGGCAATGGACCGACTAATGCGACTGATCCAAGTGGGCTAGAACCCTTCACCGTACCATTTTGGCCACCGAAAGACGGTGCTGTAGGACAGGAGAAAGTGCCGAAACCCGGCTCGTATGACGACGTCGAGGCGGCACGGACACGTGGATGGAACGAACGGTCTCATGATCCGAATCCAGGTGAGCCGTATGGCCCAACTAAATGGTCCCAACCTCCCATTGGCTTTGACGATACAAGCGACGACGACTCGCGAGTCGACAATACAAGACGAAGTGGCGACGATGGCAGACGTCCGGCTGATGGAGCCGGTGAGGGCGGCTACGTGCTTCGGGTCGAACATGGTCCCGGCACGCCAACGTCTGAAAATGGATGGACGGGACTGTGGGGACAACCCAGCGACATGGTCAACGGTTCAGCGAAACGTCGACGTAACGGAATGGCAGTTAGCATGGAGAGGCGGTTTCAAATCTCAAACGCAATTGAGGCCTGCTAGCTGAGCCTCAAAACTGGTCTTGGAAGAAACATCGCTGGGAGGTTCCGATGGGAAAAGAT
>JAYUVJ010000560.1:0-5045 GCA_043754155.1 Acidimicrobiia bacterium | reverse complement strand
AGCAATGCTTCGCACCTGTGCCTGTAAGCGAATAAACGAGGACTCAGTTTTGAGAAATGCGAGCTGGAGGTTCAGCATCAGCAAATCGAATCGTTTCGCTTCCTCCCGCTCGGTTGGTAACTCAGCAGGTAGCCCGGCTACTCCGTGGACCAAGGCCGCCACATCGGCGGTCTCGATTCCATCCCAGGCCTTTAAATCACGGAACTGCTCAACCAATCGACGGTGCGGACGAACCATGAAGTTATCGAGGTTCATTGCCCCTATTTCAGTACGGAGCGACTCAGCAATTCCGGCCCGAACCTCGCGTTTGCCATTTTGGTCAGGCGAATCGGGAGCGGCGAGGTTGGAGCGATCGAGTTCGGTGAGGATTTCGAGGCGATTCCGGAACAAACGGGTCGACAGCGACGGTGCGCTGCTGCCGATTTCTACCCCACCGGGCTGGTTGAAGTATTCGAGGTTTTGGCAGAAGTCGAACACCATGAACGTGGTCTTGTCGTCACCGGGCGCGAAGAGGTCTTTGCAGAGCCGAGTGCCACGACCGAGCATTTGCCAGAACTTTGTTTTGGAGCGGAGCAGTTTGAAGAAGACCAGGTTGACCACTTCAGGAACGTCGATACCGGTATCGAGCATGTCGACGGATATCGCAATGTGCGGATCAGATTCCTTGAGGGAGAACTTGTCGATGAGGTTCTGGCCATATTCAACTTTGTGGGTGATGATTTGTGCGAAGTGGCCCCGAAGGTGCGGGTAACGCACATTAAAACGTTCGCTTATGAAATCAGCGTGCGCCTGGTTCTTGGCGAAGATAATAGTCTTGCCGAGCCGATCCCCTCCGGCCACCTTGATGCCGTTGGTCATTAGGTGTTCTAATACCTTGTCAACGGTATCGGTATTGAACAGCCATTTGTTGACCGCTTCGGCACCGACCTCATCGGGAACATCAACTGTGGGGTCTTCGTCCCATTCGGCCTCGTCCCACACCTCCTGCTCAACCGGGGTCAGATCGTTGTAACGGATGCCTTGCCGTTGAAACTGCAACGGAACCGATATCGAAGTGGCCGGAACTAAGTACCCACCGGCTACGGCATCGGCCAGCGGATAGGCGTCGGTTGGCACGCCGGTCTCCAGATCAAACAAACCGTAAGTGTTTCTATCGATTTCTTCCCGGGGTGTGGCGGTGAGGCCAACCAAGAGACTGTCGAAATAGTCGAAGATGGTCCTGTACTTCTGGAATACCGAGCGGTGCGCCTCATCAATCACAATCAGATCGAAGTACCCCACGCCGAAGCGGGGTTGCCCATCGCGATTCTTCTCGTTGATGAGGTTCAACATGGTCGGGTAGGTAGAAACGTAAACCCGGCCATCGGTATCTCGTTCGTTTACCAGGTTGACTGGTGACGAATCCGGGAGGTGTGTCTTGAAAGCGTTCACGGCCTGATTGACAAGGGCGGTGCGGTCAGCCAGGAACAGTACCCGCTTCACCCAGTTGGCCCGGATCAATAAATCACTAAGTGCAATTACGGTTCGCGTTTTGCCTGCGCCGGTAGCCATAACGACGAGTGCCTTGCGTTCGTTGTCATTTTCAAAGGCGTCGCCAATAGATCGAATGGCCCGATGTTGATAGAAGCGCTCGGCGATAGCTGTGTTGATTTCGGTTTCGCCAAGTTTGCGACGGGTAGAGCGGCGCTGCACCAGAAGGGCAAGTTCATTGGCTGTGTAGAAACCTTGCACTGAGCGGGGTGCATAGCGGAGATCGTCCCAGATCATGTGGTCGTACCCGTTGGAGGTAAAGATCACCGGACGTTGACCAAATTGCCGCTCGAAACAATCGGCATAAAGCTTGGCCTGATGCTGTCCTTCTCGTGCGTTGCGTTTGGTGCGCTTCGCCTCCACTATGCCCAGTGGCAAACCGTCGGCACCCCAGAGCACATAATCAACGAACCCGTCGCCGTTGCTGTTAGGCATTCCGCTGACGGGAAACTCCCGATCTCGTGGATCGCTGAGCAACCAACCTGCCTCACGCAAGAGCATGTCGATGAACTCGTCACGCGTTTCGGCTTCGGTGTAATCGTGCGTATCGGGAATGGCAACTAGAGCGTTTCGTGCTTCGAGGACCTCGGCACGTACACGTACTAATTCTGTGTTTAGTTCAGTATTTGAAAGCTGTGCTGTTACTAGCGCCTTATCGCTCTCGGCTAACGATGACTCCAACGTTTTGAGCTGCTCGACGGTTTGGGCCGGAATCGTGGTTCGAGGCAGCAGGTTCGGATCAAACTTGAGCAGCGGATCGGGCTTGGTTTTGGCGTAAGTGCGGGCAAACCAAAAACTGAAATGAAACAGCTTCGAGACCGCCTGGACTGCATCAATTTGGCGAACCGGTGCATTGCGATGGACGGCCCCGTTCCCAAACACAATGATCTCGCGAGCCAACTTGAACACGTTGTCGCCAACCAGCTGCTTGAAAGGAGGTGAATTAACCAGCGCGCTTAGATTGTCATCATAAGGTGCCCGCAACACCGGATCATGCTTGAACGCCCAGTTGACCATCAACTCCAATGACCGGCGCGCATAGAAACATGAAGCCCGCGGATCAGGCATCGCCGTTGCCCCCGCCCGGCTCGCCGCCTCGTGAACCTCACCAAACTCACCAAGAAACTCAAAGATCATGCAACGGGCTCTCTTGGCCGAGGAGTCTCGGCGAACAATCCATAGAGATCATTCGGATTGAGATCATCGATCTGAACGACTGAGGTGACGATCGAATCGAGTTGAATTCGTGACGCAACATCGTGAGTGTCGACATCTCCAAGAATCAACACACTGCCAATTTCCGGAGGCAATGAGGAAAACCGCCAGAGCGCAGCATCCACGTTCGAACCAATCATCGATCCAAGACGGCTACCAACGGTGGTGTGACCATTTTCCCATGCATACTGGAAAGCTCGGCTCTGACCGTGGGAATTCACTACAGGGAACCGTCGATGGAAGTGTTCCGATTTTGCGAGTCCGGCTTGGACCAGCAAACGCTCGACTCTCTCCTCGAATCCGTCGTCGCTCGAGCGGCGTGATGTCTTTGTCTGCGGTGCGATCAGCATGTTGTAAAGCTCAACCATAAAACCCGCCGGATCGATTCCTTCGCTTGACACCTGGCCAGAGGGGAGCATCCGGTAACTTTCGCCAGCCCTGGGCTCAATCTCCACGTTGCCGTATTCGGCGATGTGAAACCTGAGGTACTTAATCCATTGGCCGTAGTTGGCAGGTTCCTTGCACCATGATTTCGCTTGTCGAAGAACTTTGCCGTCTTCAACATCACGGAGCCGAAAATCGAATCCCCCGTCGTGTTCCAAGACAATCCCAACGTTGATTGGTTCACCTCGGCGAACATCAGGAAGGTACTTGAGGAGATGCCATTTGATTGTCATAGAAGTCCCCTTTCAACGGCCGGAAGCCATAGTTGCACCAAATGTTCTAGTTGATCCAGGCGAAACCGGAGAAAACCCACCAAGCCGCGGCCCTCGGTTGCTGTGACCAGGCGAAGGGCCACCAGCGAATCGATATGCCCACGAACGACTTCCATGTCGAGGCGGCGGAGCCGGTCGACCCACCCCGCGAGGTCCTGACCATTTGTGAGGTACCTATGTAGGCAATGGCTCCGGATGAGAGCACTGTGGCTTGTACCTAGCGTTGCGAATCGATCCGATGCGCCCAGCGCCCTGCCGTGATCAATCATCGCCGGAGCCTGTTGGTTTTCTATGTAAGCGAGATTCCCGGTGTTTCTGTCATGGTTCAAGATGAGGAGATCGAAAACCGAGATACCCGCAGCGATTTTGGGATTGTGTTGGACAAATTCTTCCGGGTCAATTCGTGTAGGAAGTTCTGTCAGCGAGCCGAACCGAAGCGAAACAAACGCAACGCTGCCATCCGTCGTTTGAACCAATGCCCCGGGTGGCACCGGTAACCCAACCATCAGTGCGAGTCGATTGCAAAGGAACTCCACAGGGACAGATGCAGTGCCCTCCTCGTTCTTCTTTCCCACTGCATCTAACGTCACGAAGTACGGATCTTCAGCAGTTCCTCTTACCGGATCACGCCATTCCAACGCTCGAAAGACCAAAGCGTTGTTGCCGGTTCGTGCCACTAAAGGTCACCTCTAAACGCGCGGTGTTGAAGCGAGAGGAAAATCTCGTCCGAAGTAGTTGACGACCGTGTGCTCCTTGATCTGAGAATCTCGATCGCCTCTAGTCCGTTTCGAAATTTATGTTGTTCTTGCATCGGAGGCAGAGGGACTTGCATTGACGCAACTTCCTTCGTATTCACATTGAATTGGACCGTAGATTGCCTAGACGAACGTAAGAAGGTGGCCCTCCCATTTGGGGACCGAAGCCAGTGATGAAGGAACAAAGGATCCATTTGATCGTTATCTAACCGAATTCGCATGATGTGGGAGTCGAAAGCCCAACGATCCGATCCAGGATTTGCTACTACCGTTTTACCAAGGTGCTCTTGCGAAGCATTCGCTCGCGCCATGAGGAGATCTCCGTCACGAACTGCGTGCCGAATTGCAGCTGGCCCAACGAGGTCGATGTACTTTCGGTCGCTGAAGTCCAGAGTCCCATCCTTAATGTTTCCGACTCGCAATGACAACCAATCACCTCCATCACTTCGCGGAGGAATCATCGAACCAAAAATTGCCGGAGCACTGAACAAGTCTCCGAGTCGTGCGGTGGGCCATCTCTTCTTGTCGAAGAGGTCTAGGAAGATGGCTTGGGTGAGGGTGTCTAGTTGGGTGAGGGCGACTCGGCGTTTAGTGCGGATTTCGTCGGCCTTGTCGAGGATTGCGGCGATTCGGCGTTGCTCTTCGATTGGTGGAAGCGGAATTTCAAACGCCGCAAGCGCCGCCGGTGACAGTCTTGGAAGGTTTACTCCTACTGACATAGTCGCTGCCTTGTCGATCATTGCTGGGGTCCGCAAGAAATGAAAGAGGTAGCCCTTGTCGAGTCGTGCGCCGGGCCGAATCGGAACGATGTCCGTGCTGCAAATCCCCG
>JAYUVJ010000559.1:0-3590 GCA_043754155.1 Acidimicrobiia bacterium | reverse complement strand
CCCTCGGCTTTGGCCTCGCTCAAATCGGGGAACCGCTGCCACAAGAAACGGCTCAATGGTGAACCCGGCATCGCGAACCAGCCGCTCAACAACACGGCTAGTTGGCGACTTCCGCCCGTTCTCATAAGCAGAAAGCGTGGCGTGAGACGTTGAGGACCGATCGGCCAACGCCCTCTGGCTCAAGGAGTTTCGCGTCCGGCACTCACGAAGAATGGTCTCAATGTTCACTGTTCGATGGTATCCAATCGGATGCCAACAAGTCAACTAAACGGTTGCTAGCAATCGGCCATGGCAGAGGCTATTCAAGTCATGCGAAGTCGAAGTGGCCAGATCGGCGTTGGCCTTCGCCCAAAACTCAGCCGCCTACCAACACCGACCACGCAGTTACTCACCTTTTCAGTGCGCCAGCTCCACCGTGACTTCACGATCGATGGCGCTGGGGAACGCCGATTCAAATTCAGAGGCAAACCTTGCCGTAACTGAGAATTTTTTACCTCCGCGCCCAAGAATCGCAACTTTTCGGGAAATCAGCGGAAGATCCATCACCAAAATCGAGACCCTAAATCATTCAAAAATTGTTTGAACAGCAGTGCAATATCGATCGGTTTTGGTCTTAAAAATGAAAAAGAGGGATTCCCTTCACCTCCAGATGTGTGGGAGCCCCGGGCTTTGGCGGGTGAGACCATCGACGTACTTCTCCGAAAATCGACTCTCGCACACGAGCTGGTGATCGCCCGTGCAGACGTCAAATGCGTTGCGCCAATCTTGACCGAACTCAATAGGCTGCGCATCGAAGAGGAAGCTCGGCAGCAGCAGTGACCTTCAGGACAAATGGGCTGGATTCGAGGCAACACTCACTAGTCCGCGCAGGTTGTCGAAGTGGTAGATCGCAGGCGTTGGTACGCACATACTGTTCCGACACCCTCGGTTGGAACTTTGTAATGAGGACGACCAAGTAAGTGTTAAAGCCTGTGGACCATTATCGAGCGCTGACGCAATGGGTTTCGATGACGGCATTGCCGTTGAAGTTCGTAGTGCCGCACGCCCTCGCCTTGCCTGATCGCATCTTCGAAGAGACGGTCCCTAGGCCGGTTGTCATGCGCTTTGTGCTCGACGAATAGCGGTTGATGAAGGCGGCGTTCTTGGTCACCGAGGCAGTCCCTCCGGCCGTCGCAGTGACGCGTGACCATGACGCCTTGCATCGCGGCGAATAACGCAGCGTCACGACTTGACGCCCAAACGTTCCGCCCGAAGCATGATCTTCAAACACGACAGAGTTAAGACTCACCGCATCACGGTCGCACCCCATTAACACCGGGCTTTTGCCGTTACACCGTGAGTCACGGCAACCCACAGCACTCGATGTCGCCAAGGAAGCATTCGCTAAAGGGATCCCCAGGGCGGGCAGAGCAACGAGAGCTGCGATAATAAGCATACGAAGTTCTTTCGAAAACATGGGTCAACCTCCAACGAGACGTACAGAACTGGTTTATGAGCGATCCGAAGCGGGTCGCACTTCGACCGTCACTACCCCAGGTCCCGAGAATTCAAACATTCAGGTTTTTCCCGGCTGAATGCTACCGCCCGAGCCAGCACGACGAGTCCACGAAGCACGCCTACCAAGAATCAAAACCCTGGAAGATTTCGATTTGACCGCGAACCCAAACATAAGCACACAAACCATTGCCATGCTCCGTGACGGCACCTTCATCGACCGATCCGAACCCGTCGTGCTCCTCGGGAACTCAGGAACCGGGAAATCCCACCTCCTCATCGCAGCATGCCTCGCTGCTGTCGAAGGGGGCCGCCGAGTCCGTTACACAACATGCGCGCAACTCGCCGACGAGCTCTGCAAAGCCAAAGACGACAACCACCTCTCACGCGTCATCACCCGCTACGGAAAACTTGACCTCCTCGCCATCGACGAACTCGGTTACGTCCACCTCGACCAGCAATCCGCCGAACTCCTCTTCCAAATATTGACCGAACGCGAAGAACGAGCCTCCATCGCCGGTCGGACCGGAGTATGTTGGGATTGTGAGCATGATGTAGGGGTCCTGGCAGCGGCTTGACTCCTGTTATGGGACCGACTTTGTGTCTTTGCGTTGATCTGTCGGTCGCTGTTTGGATGCCATCGTGGCTGTGTCTGGCCGGGTGGGCAGTGACCGAATAGGGGCCTGGCTTAGAGACCCGTCACAGTCCTGTCCGCCCACTCCGTCCAGGCATTGCTGCCAACCTGCGAGGAGAACAGCAATATGTCAAGCATGACACGAATCATCGAAAATCGTAAAGTCGTTGTGGGTGTTGACACGCACAAAAGTACCCACGTCGCGTTTGCTATAAGCGACCTGGGAACGTCTCTTGGAACTGAGTCTTTCGGTGCGAACACGGTCGGCTATCGGGCTCTGATCGAGTGGTCGCGTTCCTTTGGGGAGGTGACCGCGGTCGGGATCGAAGGCACCGGATCTTACGGTGCTGGGCTCGAGAGTTTCATCCGAAGGCAAGGGATCAAAGTCGTGGAATGCAACCAGTGCGACCGCCGCAAACGGCGTCGTGATGGAAAGACGGACACGTTGGATGCCGAAGTTGCGGCAAGGTCTGTTCTTGCCGGAACTGCTACCGCAATTCCTAAGCATGCAGATGGTGCCTCGGAGATGGTTCGAGAGATCAAGATCGCAAAAGACACTGCCGTTAAGGCACGTTCCGCCGCGATCATCACGCTCAAAACCCTGGTGGTTAATGCCCCGGCAGTCCTTCGGGAGCAGCTTTCTCTGCTGGGTGATCGTGACCTTATCGAAACCTGTGCAGCGATGATCGCCGGGCCTCTGATCGACACCGATGCGTCGATCAGGTACTCATTACGAGCTCTCGCACTCCGGTTCTTGCTCCTCGAACAAGAAACGAACGAACACGAAAAGGTTCTCGATCTGATAACTGCGGGAGCCGTCCCAACACTTCGAGACGCTTACGGGATCGGACCCGATTGTGCCGCCGAAATGATGATTGTCGTTGGCGACAACCCTGAACGGATCCGTTCTGAAGCAGCATTCGCGAAACTCGTCGGGGTCTGCCCTATCCCGGCGTCGTCGGGTGTCACGAACCGGCATCGTCTGTACCGTGGAGGACACCGACAAGCAAACGCGGCGATCTACCGCACCGTGATCGTTCGCCTGCGATGGCACCAACCAACTATCGAATACGTCGCCCGACGAACCGCCGAAGGACTCTCCAAGAAAGACATCATCCGATGTCTCAAACGATACGTTGCACGGGAAATCTACAGCGCGCTCATACACGATCATCAAACACGAAACCTGCTACTCGCGGCCTGAGAATGGGTCGCGTACGGAGTCCTATACCGCAGGCCGCATATCCTACGTGAACATATGGAAAAGAAACTCTTGACATATAGGGGCGTCAACGCGTTCGCTGAATCGTTCTGGGCTTCCCTGAAACGAGAATGCGTAAAAGGCCGAATCTTCGAAACCCGAGCCGCTGCACGCCAAGCGATCTTCGTTTGGATCAACTGGTACAACACAACGAGACTGCACTCCAGCCTCGACTACAAAACCCCAAAAACCTGGGAACAA
>JAYUVJ010000558.1:0-4548 GCA_043754155.1 Acidimicrobiia bacterium | reverse complement strand
CCGGAACGCTTGGGGGTTGAATCCACCCTGCGGTTGTTAGAACGCGGAACGATTGCACTTTTCGCCATTGACGAAGCGCATTGCGTTTCGCAGTCGGGCCTAAAATCGTGGCCCCACTGCGAAACGCAATGCGCTTCGTCAATGGCGAAAAGTGCAATCGTTCCGCGTTCTAACAACCGCAGGGTGGATTCAACCCCCAAGCGTTCCGGAGCGAGGTACAACAAATCAAGCTGACCGGAAACGTAAGCACGCTCTACTTCTTGGCGCCGTTCGAAAGTTTGGGTGGAATTGAGAAACCCTGCGCGCACACCCAGGTTTTGAAGTGCGTCAACTTGATCCTGCATTAGGGCGATCAAGGGGGAGATCACTACGCCAACACCGTTGCGAACGAGTGCGGGAACTTGAAAACACAATGACTTTCCACCGCCGGTTGGCATAAGAACCAATGCATCGCCGCCGTCGATTACGTGATTGACGATGGCTTCTTGCTCGCCGCGGAACGAGGAATACCCAAAGACTCGTTGCAACACCTCGCCTGCGGGGGTCTTGGGGGCTCTTGATCGCGCGGTTGCCACTGTTCAATCCTACGGGCACAGCCCCTGATTTCAGCTCAAACGCTGCACTGTTTAAGGTTTCGTCGGTTGTTATTCGGCTTCAGACGACCGCTTCTTCATGTCCTTGGAAAGCGAGGTGACCAAGTTGCGGTGAGTTCGCAACGCATCGGTAGGCTTGGAAACGTCGTGGCTACCTATCTCACCTCTGCGACGAACCCTGGTGAGGTCCTACGCGCAGCTGGCGTTGAAAGAGGGTCGTTTTTATCCGTAACCCTGAGCTCGCACATCGTGGCGCTCTCCAACGACAAGGGTTCCTGGGTGTTTGCCGGAGCTAATCCCGTCGACTCGATTGCTGTGATCGAATCGGTTTTACGGCCCCGGTGGGTTTGGTGGACGAGTGCTGCGTGGGAACCGGTGTTGCGTTCAGGACTACGAGTGGCCACGTGTTGGGACCTGGCTGCGGTGCATCGCTTGCTCTTTGGTGGCTGGCGCGCAGAGCCTGCCCGGGTTTGGGCGTTGCTGAACGCGATCTCTCCCGCCACGATCCCGGCGATGGGTCAAATGGGTTTACTTGATGTCATTGGCGACGAAGGTGCCGATCCTGAAAACCCGATCCGACCTGACGGTCATCTGCGGCCGGAGTGGATCGACGGAGGGTGGGCCACAACCCCAGAGCGAATGGTTACTTGGGCACAAATTCAACTCCAGGCTTGTGATTTGCAACGCTCACAGATTGCTTCGATCCCGGGAATCAACGGCGCGGACCAAACTGCACGATCAGAATCCGCAGCCGAGTTGTTGTGCAGGGAATTGGAGTTCGATGGACTTCCCGTTGACGTGACGCGAGCAACGGAGATCATCACCGCATCGGTAGGTACCCGTCCGCATAACGAGACCGAAGCCGCGCAAAATCGGGACCGGCGCGACGATGTGGTGCTTTTGCTCGCCCGTTCTCGTGCCGGAATGGATCTACGAAGTCCCGCCCATGTAAAAACCATGTTGGCTGGGGTTGGGATTGATGTGAGCAACACCCGCAAATGGAAACTCGAGCCGTTTCGTCATGTCCATCCCTTTGTAGATGCTTTGCTGACATGGCGCAAAGCCGAACGGATTGGCACAACATATGGGTACCTATGGTTGGATGAACAGGTTGGTGTTGATGGTCGGCTCCGGGGTGCCTGGACAAGCTGCGATGGTGCTGCTGGGCGCATGACTGCCCAAGCCGGATTGCACAACCTTCCTGCTGAAATGCGACCATCGGTTATTGCCGAGCAGGGGTTTGTGTTTGTCCATGCTGATCTCGGGCAGATTGAACCCCGCGTTCTCGCTGCGGTTTCTGGAGACCAAGCGCTAGGCGAAGCAACGATGGCCGATGACCTGTACGCCCCGGTGGCCCAACGGCTTGGTGTGCAACGACCCGTCGCCAAAATCGCAGTGCTGGCTGCCATGTACGGGCAAACGTCGGGTGTAGCGGGGGAGGCTTTGCGAGGAATGGAGGCCAACTATCCCGTCGCCATGAAGTTTCTTCGCGATGCTGACGTGAACGGACAAAAGGGGCGTCACGTTCGAACCTATGGTGGCCGGCTGGTCAAGATGTCGTCGGATGATTCGGAGGGCTTCCTACTCACTCGTCCAATGGGTCTCAGTGCAGGATCGAGCCTCTCGGATGGCTCTTGGTCAGGCTCGGAGGGTGAAGCGATGAGGTCGCGGCCTGAAGACCGAAGCGTTTCCGCCGCCCGCGGAAGATATGCGCGCAACGCAGTTATTCAGGGTGCGGCTGCTGAACTGTTCAAAGCGTGGGCGGTGACCATCCGCGGGCGACTCACTCCGTTTAAGGGTCAAATTGTGTTGTGTCTCCATGATGAGTTGTTGATTCACGTCCCAACCGAACACGGCCTCGCGGTGGCGAAGCTACTTGAAGAGGCTTTACCGCAAGCGGCCAAACGGTGGATGCCGCAAAGCCCGGTGCGTTACGTGGCAAAGGCAAACCTCATCCTGAACTGGTCGGAAGCAAAGGGCTAAGGGCGGTGTCAGACCAAGTTTTGGCGTTCGTTGGCGTTTGTCGTCGAAGGAGATGTGGGCCCTATGGCTATCTAGCACCGGGCGAGGTAGGGAAGTTCGAGTGGACCAGTCGCTGGTGAAAGGTTCTAGGCGACCGCGACCAACGGGCGGATTGTGCGAGTTGGATTTTCAGACGCTTGAATGCGAAGATCATCGCGCTCGTGGTTGTAGTAAGCGCGCAGAACAGCGAGTTCCTCGGGCTTAATGGCCATCTGCACAATACGGTCATCGATGAAACGCACAGCAAGGGTCAGACGTCCGCCCCGTGGACGATCCGCAACATGCATGGCAGAGACCAGGCTTGGATCGTCGATAGCCGCCAGCATTGGGCTGTTCGTCCGCGACAAGCTTTTCCCAATCGAAATTAGGGGAAGCGCCGCCAAAACCAGGAGCACACCCAATCCAATCAGGGCAACCGTGGAGGAACCCTTAAGTGTCAACCCGAAAATTCCGAGCACGACCCCACCGGTCAACAGCAATCCGCTTTTTTGGGCAAGGCGGAGACCGGTACGAATAATGATCTTTCGGCATTGCTTTTGATCGTCGCTTCGACCGGAATCAGGAGTTTGGGAACCCGAAACCCCCTTTTGCGAACGGAATGCGTCGGATGAGTCTGGAGAAATGACCGATGTCATGGAGTCACCTTCGGCAGTTTGCACCACGAACTTGACCGTGCATCTTCGATTACACAAGAAGTTCCCGATTCGGTAAGAGCTTCTAAAGCGAAGGTAAGAAGTGCGCGAGTTCCTTCGCTTTACCTGTCGCTGGTCAATTCGTCGGCATACGGTGGAGGCATGACTTCAACCGATGCTGCCTGTCGCATCCTTTTTGCCGAAGATGACCCTGGCGTCCGTGAAGCCCTGGCTCGAGCGTTGCGGTTCGAAGGCTATGACGTTCAAACGGCTAGCGACGGTGGAGAAGCACTCGAACTTATAGGTGAAAACCCGCCTGATTTGGTTGTGTTGGATGTGATGATGCCCTTCGTTGATGGCCTTGCGGTGTGTCGACGGGTAAGGGGAAAATTCCGTCAGCTACCGATCTTGATGCTCACCGCCCGCCACGAAATCAGCGACCGTGTGGCCGGGCTTGATGCTGGAGCCGACGATTATCTGGCGAAACCCTTTGCCCTCGATGAGCTTCTGGCCCGGATCAGAGCCCTTTTGCGGCGCACGATGGCTTCAGGAAACGAGCAGTCGATCTCAGCGGTGGGTCTCTTTCTTGACCCCGCCCGACGCGTTGCTACCCGTGATGGCGTTGATCTTGACCTTACGAAAACCGAGTTTGATCTTCTTGACCTGCTTATGACCAACGCAGGGATTGTGCTTTCTCGTGATGTGCTCTACGAGCGTATTTGGGGCTTTGATTTTGAGACCTCCTCGAAATCACTTGACGTGTACATCGGGTATCTGCGCCGAAAGACGGAGGCGAGCAACGGTTCCCGGTTGATCCACACCGTCCGCGGCATCGGTTACGTTCTGCGAGCGAGCTGAGCCGTGAGTCGATGAAACTTCGTACCCGATTCGCGCTTACGACCGCCCTGGTGGGTGCCACGGTGGCGCTTGCTGCTGCTGTTGGTGGACAGGTCGTTGTCGCGCGCCAGCTCCGCCAAGAAATTGATGAGGGCCTACTACGTCGTGGCATACGGGCCGACAATCCCGGTGGCGGACCGGGCGACGTGGGGTCTCTTGGCCCGGCGGGGGCGAATCCGGCCATCAGACCCGAAGGCCCCGGTACAGACGACCACAATGTTGATGGAGTGGCAGGAAGCACTAACGGGAACAGTCGCGCCCGGCGGCGCACCACGGCCTCACCAAGCGTGGGCCCCAATGGACAAGCGCTGAGCTCAGCCGAGTTGCAAACACTGTCACTTAATCGGCGCTGCCTAAATGGTCGACGCGGTGATTCGGTAATCCTCGTGCAGCTCATCGCCGTA
>JAYUVJ010000557.1:0-6110 GCA_043754155.1 Acidimicrobiia bacterium | reverse complement strand
GTGGGTTTCCAGCGGTAAGAACTCCAGGCCAAAGGCGCGAGCCGCAGCCTCCATGGTGATTCCGGCGGGAATTCCTGCCACCACATGTCGGGCGACGTCGATATGTCCGTCAACCCGAGGGCCTGGGAGTCCCCTAGCTCCAACCGCCTTCAATGCCCTTTCTAAGGCCCGCTGGGTACCGGCACCATCTTCGCGTTGTGCCGTGCGAAGTTTCCGTTCTGCCATCTGTTCAATGGTCATGAGTTCTCGGCGTGATGATGACGAAGCCACGCCAACCTGCCAGGACGCGAATCGCCAACGCCTAACGCTTAGGGGTGGCTTGGGAAGCGATCCTTTTCGGCTGTGAACGACAACGCCGTGAACAACCCCGCTGGAGAGAGCTGAGATGGCTGCCCCCGTCGATAGATGCACGGGAACAATTTGGGGGCCACGGCGTTGCTCCAAAATCGAGGCCGCCAAGCCGAGGAGTGGATCGCAGCCCCCTACCACGAGCCGCGAATCCGAACTTGGTCCTAACCGTGAACCGTTGTTGGTCTCGGCGAAGCTTTCGATTCCGTGTTCACCCACAAAACCATCTGCCAACGCCCAAGACTCTGAAGCCGACAATAAATGACGAAGGGGCGCGTAAACCCGTTGCGTTCCCACCTGCGCGATAACCACCGGTGTTCCTTGCGAAGCTGGTCCGGCAATGCCAACGTGGGCTTGCTCATCCGAGGGGGCAAACAGGGTCTCTACGGAAATACCGAGAACTCGGGCGATCCGCATGGCGGCATCCACGCCGGGCGAATGCCGCCCAGCTTCAATGGCACCCACCGATTGGCGGGTAACGCCTGCCAGTTTAGCCAATTCCGCCTGACCAAGCCCTAAGAGAAGGCGCTGCTCATGAACTCCGTTTCTCATAACGACAGAATTCTAGCGCAAAGACAGAATCCTGTCGTCGGTGGCGTTTGAGCGCGGCGATCGCCTCCAGAGTCTTTCGTTCTTCCGTTCTATTCAGTGCCATTCACTGAATCAAGAATCTGGAGTTTGTTTTGCCGGCGAGCGCCGAGGACAATTTCTCTTTTTTTTGATGGTGGTGACGGTTCGCTTTACCTTCTTCGCTTTGGTTGTTGTCGGGACGATTTTCTTGTAATTCCCATCGTCGGCGACCATCGACTCGCACCGCAGTGAGGGCGCCCGTTAGGGTCTAACCATGCGCTTCGGGATTAAGACCGCTCCTCAACACTCATCGTGGAGCGAAATGCTCGCGCTTTGGCAGGCCGCCGATGACATTGACATCTTTGAATCGGCGTGGAACTTTGACCACTTCGAACCAATTTTCTCTGATCGCAATGGGCCGTGCCTCGAAGGCTGGTCCATGCTTGCAGCGATGGCCGTGGCGACAAAAAGGATTCGCATCGGCTGTCAAGTATCCGCCATGCCCTATCGTCACCCGAGTGTGTTGGCCAATATGGCCGCAACAGTTGATGTCATCTCTGGTGGTCGGCTCGAAGTGGGTCTCGGCGCCGGGTGGAATCAGCAGGAGTCCGACATGCTCGGCATCACGCTCCCGCCGCTCAAAGAACGCTTTGATCGCTTCGATGAAGGCGTCGAGATGATCGTAAAGCTTTTGACTGTCGATCAAGCACTAGCCAATTTCACCGGAAAGCACTACTCACTGACCGATGCTCGCTGCGAGCCGAAGCCAATCCAGCGGCCCCATCCACCAATCGCCATCGGCGGCAACGGCCCTACCCGAACGCTGCGGACGGTGGCGAAGTGGGCGCAACACTGGAACTCGTTGGGCGATTCGGTCGAGGGGTGGAAGGCCAACCACGAAATTCTTCTACAACGCTGCGCCGAAATCGGCCGTGATTCAAAAGAGATCGCGTGTTCGGTAAATCTCCGATGGAAGGGTGACACCGGTTTGCTCGTTGCTGAAGCCCAAGCCTTTGCCGAAGCAGGTGTAGACATCGGTATCGTGGTTTTCGCGCCACCACATACACCTGGGCCATTGGAAAAGATCGCGTCTGCACTTGCTCCGTTGCTCAGGAACTAAGTCTGCGTACCTTGGCCCCGGTGACTTGAGCGATACTCATCGAATGGCAGAACGAGTAAGCCGACCGCGGTCGGGGAGAAGTGGAAAAGCATTGCTCCTTACGATTTTGGGGGAGTTTGTGCTTCCAAACGGTGGGTCAGTCTGGACTTCCACGTTGGTTGAAACTCTCGGGCTGCTTGGCGTCGGCGAACCGAACGCGCGTCAGGCGGCGGCCCGGCTTGGCGAAGAAGGAATATTGGCTCCGGTGAAGATGGGTCGTTCAACTCGTTGGGACCTTACCCCTCAAGGTCAACGGCTTCTCAGTGCGGGCGCGGAGCGTATCTATGAGTTCGGTTCCTCCGATCAGGTGTGGGATGGCCAGTGGTTGCTCGTGCTTATTTCAGTGCCCGAAGACGTGCGCGAAAAACGCCATCAGGTGCGAAGCCAATTGGAGTTCGCTGGTTTTGGTTTCCTCAGCGCAGGTGTGGCTGTATCGCCGCATGCTGACCGTGAAGAGGAAACCCATGCCATTCTTGAAGCACTCGAACTAAATCCTCGTCCGCTCATTTTTCGTGCTTCGTCCGGCGCTTTCTTGCCTGACCGCGAAGTTATCGGGCGTGCATGGGATCTCGTTGCGCTATCGGAAAAGTATGCAGTTTTCCTCGACGAGTTTGCGCGGGTTCGTCCGACAAGTGGAACTGCTTGCTTTGAATCACTGGTCATGTTGGTGCACGAGTGGAGGCGGTTTCCTTTCGAAGATCCCGAGATTCCCTTGGAGTTACTTCCAGCAAAATGGCCCGGAAAACGCTCGAAGCAATTGTTTGACGATCGTCGCGCTTTGTGGTCACCTGTGGCGCAAGACTGGTTCCGTTCTTTGGAATCGAAGTCGAACTAAATCTTCTACAACTTCTTGACGTTTCTCAAACATCTTGTAATATATCTCCCAGTAGTGAGGCCCAGGAGGATTGATGTGAGTGCCCTAAGCGTGTCGTTTAAGACGGACCCAAAGCAGCTTCACCATTGGATCTTGAGCGTTGAAGGCTCGGTGGCCACCCTTACTATGCGAGTTACTCCCACCGAAGGTCTACGTGATGACTACGAGTTAAAACTGAATTCCTACGATCTTTCTGTTGACATTGAGCTTTCCGACATCGTCACTCGTCTGCGCTTTGAACATCCAGAGGTGAAAGCCGTTGTTGTCATAGGGGGTGTTGACAAAGTGTTCTGCGCGGGAGCGAACATCCAAATGCTTGCCAGCTCAACGCATGGTCATAAGGTCAACTTCTGCAAGATGACTAATGAGACTCGCAACACCATCGAGGAATCCGGAACGCACGCCGGACAGGGATGGATTGCTGCGGTAAACGGAACTGCGGCTGGCGGTGGCTATGAGCTTGCCCTAGCCTGCGACGAGATTGTAATGATCGATGATCGCGCCTCAGCCGTCTCGCTTCCTGAGGTTCCGTTGCTTGCTGTGCTCCCCGGTACCGGTGGACTTACTCGTCTGGTTGACAAGCGCCTTATCCGTCGTGACCTCGCCGATGTGTTCTCTACCCGTACCGAAGGTTGCAAGGCCCCGCAAGCGTTGGAGTGGCGCCTCGTTGACCATATCGCTCCTCGCTCGGAATTCGATGCGCTCGTGGCACGCCGGGCGGCAGATTGGGTGAAGCGATCAGATCGCCCTGATTCCGCTATCGGTGTCACTCTGCCGATTTTCGGTTCTTCAGCAATCATCACCGATGACGGGTTCTCCTCAACCTATGTGGACGTAACAATTGATCGTGCCCTCGGCGCAGCCACCTTTGTGGTTCGCGGTCCGAGCGGCCTGCAACCAACGACGGGCGAACAACTCTGTACGCTGGGCGAAAGCGCGTGGCTTTTGCGAGCAGCGTTCGAGCTGGATTACGCCATGCTTCACCTTCGCTTCAACGAGCCAGAAATTGGCACGTGGGTGCTTCGTACCGTAGGTTCCGCGGCCGATGTTTTGGATGCCGAAGCGGTCTTAGCCTCAACACATTGGTTGGCCCGAGAAACAAAGTTGTTGTGGGCACGTGTGCTGAAGCGTCTCGACCTTTCCGCCCGCACGCTGGTAACACTGATTGATCCAAGTAGTTGCTTCGCTGGATTACTCGCAGAGCTGGTGTTGGCCGCCGACCGTTCGTTCATGCTCTCCGGCGAAGCTGAAGACGCGCCGGGTTCCCTAGCACTGCTGCAACTTTCTGATGCCAATAACGGTTGGTTTCCCATGTCCAACGGATTGAGCCGTTTAGCTAGTCGCTTCTGGGGTCGCGATGATGCGCTGCAAACAGCGGTGGGCCAAATCGGTGCCCAACTTGATGCCAAAGCTGCCTTGCACACTGAACTGGTCACCTTCGCCCCCGACGATATCGATTACCCCGACGATGTTCGCATGGCCCTTGAAGAACGTGCGAGTTTCTCTCCCGACGCACTCACCGCCATGGAAGCAAACTTTCGCTTTGTTGGTCCTGAAACCATCGAAACGAAAATCTTTGCTCGGCTTTCGGCATGGCAAAACTGGATTTTCCAACGCCCCAATGCTGTGGGCCCAAATGGTGCACTGCAACGCTATGGCACCGGCTCTCGCCCCGATTTTGACAAGAAACGAGTTTGATCATGACCGCTACGTTTGCCCCCGTCGACATTGACGCAAAGATTCCCAACAACGTTGAACTTTCTGGTGACCGTCGGCTCCAGCGCGCACTGGAAAGTTGGCAGCCCAAGTTCCTCTCGTGGTGGCGAGAAATGGGGCCAACCTCGTTTAAGGACAACCCGATTTTTCTTCGCACGGCCATTGCCGTTGGCCAAGAAGGTTGGGCACATTTTGATCATGTTCCGATGCCGGAGTACCGGTGGGGCATCTTCTTGGCTGAACAGGAACACGATCGCAAAATTGCTTTCGGTGATCACAAAGGCAAACCGGTTTGGCAGGAAGTGCCGGGGGAGTATCGCTCGGAATTGCGTCGCCTTCTTGTGGTGCAGGGTGACACCGAGCCGGCTTCAGTGGAGCAGCAGCGCCACCTCTGTATGACCGCACCGAGCCTGTATGACCTTCGCAACTTGTTCCAGATTAACGTTGAAGAGGGCCGTCACCTGTGGGCCATGGTCTACCTCCTCCATCGTCACTTTGGCAGTGACGGTCGTGATGAGGCCGACGAAATGCTGGAGCGTCATTCGGGCGACCCTGACAGTCCGCGGATTCTCGGGGCGTTTAACGAGCCGACACCTGATTGGCTTTCGTTCTTTCTGTTTACGTATTTCACCGACCGCGACGGCAAATTCCAGTTGGCATCGCTTCGTGAATCCGCATTTGATCCGCTTTCGCGAACATGTGATTTTATGCTGCGTGAAGAGGCGCACCATATGTTCGTTGGTGCATCGGGAATTTCGCGGGTCATTGATCGAAGCGTGCAACTCACCAAGGAACACAACACCGATGATATTCGCGCATACGGTGGCATCGACATTGCCACATTGCAGCGGTACCTGAATTTTCACTTCAGCGTGTCTCTCGACCTGTTTGGTTCTGAAACTTCTACCAACGCTGCAAACTATTTCGCTGCGGGTCTCAAAGGTCGCTTTCAAGAAGAGAAGCGTGATGACGATCATCTGCTCAAAGACCTGATGCGAACCGTCCCGTTGTTTGCCGAGAACAGCATTGGTACCCGCGAGGCCACGCAACTCTCGGCGCTGAATGAAACCCTGCGTGACGATTACATCGTCGACTGCCAAAAGGGTGTGGACCGTTGGAACCGTGCATTGGCTGAGATTGGCAAGAAACTTACGTTGCCTCATGTTGGTTTTAGTCGAGAAGTAGGAACGTTCCGTGGGGCACGAATTTCACCGACTGGTCAAGTGTTGACTGACGCTGAATGGCTGGCATCGGTCGATGAGTTCCTGCCTTCTGATTCGGATCGTCGTTACGTTGAATCACTGATGGTCGGTGTCCACGAGCGGGGCAAGTTCGCCGGTTGGTTGGCCCCACCGACCAATGGCATTCACGGACGCCCCGTTGACTTCGATTACGTCAAGGCCTAACCGCCCAAACGCCTATCGTGCTCAGGGGGGAACCATG